>DATCKK010000074.1:0-6262 GCA_036562325.1 Cytophagaceae bacterium
GATTCAGATACCATAAATCAAAAGGATTGATTACAATTAAAATGGAGTTTTTACAACGACTGGCAAACTTCATCGCATTAGCAGGCGCTAACTGATAACTTGTCAACACATAAATTTCAATGCCCGTCTTATCTTTAAAAGTCAGAAGCTTTGGAGCTAATAAAATCTGATGATCGTTCAAAATATCTGCTGCATCCTGAATCTGCATTTCTAGACATTGGGCATTCGACTTTTCAATACAGCCTATAAAGCAGTACAAAAATAAAAAGCTGAAAATAATATGTTTTAATCCTTTCGATTTCATACTTCTTTCTATTTAAGGATTAACAATGGTCAAATTGTATTTGGATGTTACCTTATTTATCCCCGGCAAAGTATAGATCAGCTCTATCTCATATTTCCCTGGAAGGATGCTGGGGAATGAGGTCGTTAACAAATACTCCACCCGTGGATCAAGTTTATAATTTCCCAACAGATCCATCGCCGCCTTTTCCTGCAAATTGTGATAGTCGCGATAACAATAATATGGCATCTGATATCTGATGTTAGACCTTCCGGAAAATGATTGTCCCCCTCCCGAATACTCTTCTTCTGTCAATATCCTTTTATCGTCTTCTTGTTGTAAATAAATTCCTTTCACAGGCACTAACCCTTTATCCTCGATATCTCTCCAGGAAATAACTATATTATTCTTAATCGGATAATCCTGATATACTAATGGGAAGATATATTTATAGTGCCACTCATGAGTTAACAAAGCTTTCATTGAAATTAAAGGGGCTTCACCTGCAGCACCATAGAGTTCGTAGCTATCAAACAGTTCTTCACCTTCTGCAAATGAGCCAATTTCATGAATACCTTCATACTCAAATATCGGGAATCTCCACCCCTCAGTCATTTTAAAAGAAGCCAGCTTTTCATTAAACTTATTGTATTTACTGGTTCTTAAATTCAGAGTGTATACAATTACCTCATCCAGCTTTTCCAATGCTCCATCTGCTTTTTTTCCTTGAATAGTAATATCACTTCCTTCCAGCCTCTTAGAAGTAGTTGAAACATTAGCATCTAATGCTGCATTCGTCTTTAATGGCAGATTGACAATTTCCATTTTATAAACTCTGTCATTAGTAAGGTCACTTGGTATTGAAAAATTCACTCTACGTTCTTTACCATCATAACTTACAGGAACAGAGGATACTTTTCCATTTCCAGCAGGGGTAAAGCGTACTTCTTTCCTCCATGTGGATGATGGTTCAAAAAGATATGGCTGACCAATCTTTAACTTTATATAACCAGATCCATATTCAGATTTATAAAAGTTATATTGATTGTTAATCGGATAACTGTATTCCACATTGGAAGCCGGAATATAAGGAGGAGCTTCTCCAGTAGTAAATGTAACTTGTTTTATTTCATCTGCAATTTGTCCATCAACCACAACCGGTTTCCAGGTTCCCCCGGTAAACTCTTCAAAATAAACCCTTACTCCTGCCTTTATCGTTCTTTTTTGTGGGAGAACATCATAACTGGTAAATACCAATACATCTTTACTCTGATTCCACTCAAAATACCCCGGAATTTCTTTATCATCTGCCTTTACAATAAACTTATCCAACACTATACGATAAGCTTTCTTTTTATCATTTTGATCTACCAATTCAAAACTCTTTTCTAAGGGCATATTAAACACAACCTGAGGGGTTGTAAAAACACTTACATCCCTGGATGCTTCGGAAGGTGTCAAATCTGCTATTACGCCTAATTCCGCAAATGGATTAGTCTTCAACTGAATTTCACATTCTTCTCCTATCACCACTTCAAACTTACAGTTTCCTTTCACCAAGCCCCCCAACACACTAAACTCCCCTCCAACAACTCCTTTTAACCAAACAGGATTTGGCAGCTTCGCCTGCATTACTGCTGCTGCAGCAATATCCAACACTTTTACATTTCGTCTATCTCCAAACACTTTTACCTGCGCTCCTATTTCCCCTTCCAAATAAGCATAGGCTTGCCCGGAAGCATACCATCCTTTAATACCAATAGGTTTAGATCGGCCAGCACAACTTATGTCTCCATAATTTCTTAGCATAATATCAAAACCCATACCTGCATCAAATGAAGCATAAAAAATCAAAAAATTAAGATTACCTGTTCTAAAAGTCATACTTGATCCAAATGCGAAACCTCCGCCTTTTGCCATCGCATTTTCATCACGCATAAAATCTAAATCTTCACCTCCCAATATCCTGGAAACATTATCCGGAGGAACAGGCATAGGCTCTATCTTAGTACCTACCATAAAATAACTTTCCAGATCGAACATACCCACAAAACTTACCCCCACCCTTTTTGAAGGGGTACCTATATGAATATACCACTCACTTCTTTCAACATGTATAACAGCAGCACCTGCAAGATTATTAGCATGTTTACCTTTTACTGTCCCTGCCACATTTATATATACTTCCAGATTTCCATGTAGCACTTTATTCTGAAAATCATAACTAATAGCAACTCCTGCCTTTACAGGGACTTCACTTCCTCGATCTGTGACTTTTGTCATAAAGTAACCATTACCCTGAAATCCAATACTGTTTACGCCACCATTATTATTGAAAGCAATCTCAAAAGTAACATCTCCATTAAAAGCATTAGGAGAAGGATGGGTACCAATTACAACTGATGCCTTAAGTCCCAAAAAATAACTTTCATCCGGCACATACCTAACTCCCGACAAAGATTTCCCAGAAGTTTCTTTATCATTATCAACAGCTACAACGCTTGAGGTTACTTCAGGCAAAGCTACTTTAGAAAAGTTCTGCTGACGCATGTGATGATATGCTCCACCACCAAAACCATAAAGACCAAGACCTGCAAATACTGCCACACCATTAGGTATGGATGCCAGAGCATCCACATACCAATATCGAAGTTCTTTCACTTTTCCAAACTGTGCAGTTGCCGAAACTTTCAACCCAGGCGTAAAGGTAGCATTAACTGTACCTTTAAAACCATTTCCGTACACAGCATCTTGCTTATATAAAGTAAGAATTCCTTCTATGGTAAAAGCTCCTCCATCTACATTAATTTTAATATCGCTAATATTGGTTCTGTCATGCTTCCATATCTGACGAATACCATTACTAAAACTAAGCCTACCATAAGTTTCAATTGTGGTTTCTGCGGCAAAACCTCCTTCAGAATCCTTCATCAAGTTTACCGCAACATCAAATCGCAATCCTATCTCCTCACTTCCTTTATCTAACACCTTTATATTATTAATGCTTATTGGAAATCCTGCCAGCTTATGATTATTAGATTTACCTTTCAATGATAACTCTGTGAGTGACCATCTACCACCACTAACGTAAGGCTTTACGGTTTTAACTTCCAGTTCTTCAAAGCTCACACCAGCTAACGTACTTGTGTTGCCTCCCCCAAGATCTGCATTCACTGAAATTGTCCCATTCAAACAAGCTTCGGGTAAGAATTTCTTATCTTGTATTTTTACCTGTATATAAGAAGTTGGCAATAAAGATACATTCGCCTTCCAAACAGGCATATTTAAAGTATCCCTGTTGTTAACTGTAAAAAGATAATTCGTAGAATCATTTTTTATACTCACTACTGCTGAATAGTTAAAAGGAGTATCTTCTTTAAATAAGGGTACCACCATACTTCCTTTTAACCCTGCACTTACCAGTTGATTTGATTGTAGTGAAAGCCCCAATGAATCTAAAGAGAAAGCCCAATTACCAATTATTCCCTTTTCTAAAGGAATGACCTCTTTCCCATATAAAGTACCGGTTAGTCCAGAATGATCAATTAATACATTATATGCACCAAACTCGCTCCTGTCTTTATTATCAGTAGTTTCAAACTTTTTGGGAATTTTTACGCTTAATTGTTTTATATAAAATCCCTGCCATAGTTTATCATTTCCCGCAAGTAAGTCTAATCCTTTATAATCCTCAGGAAAAACTAATCCAACAGGATTACTTAATTCACTAAAATCTACCCAAGCATCCTTTACAATAAACCCATACCCATTCAGTCCCTTCACCTGAAAAGGAGTGACAGATACCTTCGCTATAATATCTCCCCACTCAGGCATAAGTGTTTCAAAACTAGCTTTCACTCTTTCAGGCTCAGGAGCTATTTCCCCATCCGGAGTTTCAGGAACCAGAAAGTCGCGGCAAAACTCAAATTCTCCTTTTACTCCCATAGACTTAAACCCATTGCAATCCCACTCCACAAAGGTTTTGTCATCTTGTGCTTGTATGATAAGCTTTAATTGATTGCTAATTCTTATAGGCACATCCGTCAATAAAACAAGTCTGCTCTCTGTTCCTCCACCTATTCCTCCTGGATAAAATTCAATATTTGACCCACCAAAAGCCAGCCTTGATTCTGACAATGGGTCTTCTAATATCATAAATGCAGATAAACGAGCATTTACAGGCGTAAACACCATACTGTCTATTCCGACAATATACTCTCTTCCTCCAATTTCCTTATTTATACCTATTGGTAATTTTTGAGGCCCTGATTTGGAAATTGAATTATTTTGCTCGCTGTTTTTAATATAATCATATAAAGCGTTAACACGACTTACCTTTTCTTCGTTGGCCAATGATGAACTGATCAGTTCCTTTTCAATAAGCACTGTCAATACATCTAAAACAGGATTATACCCATCAATAAAAGTTTCTTGCCGAGCCTCCGACAAACACCAGGCATCTCCCCCCCTCAAATCAAGGTCTCCTTGATTTGGGTCATCTTGGGTTCTTATCCTTATTACCTCTTTTTCAATTACTCCTTTAATAAAATTTTTCATTCTCTCCTTTTCACCTTCCAGTTCATTCACCACATTTTGAGGGAGCTTCTTCAAAGAATCTTCTACTAACATAATTAAAGAGGGTAAAGATGTTTCTTTTTTTAGCTCCTTAATGATTGGAGATTGGGAGATATAAATTTGAAGTAAAGAGTCTGACTTATATAATTGAATATGTTTTTCTTTAATATTTCTAATCTTTTCAATTTCCATCCTATCCTCATTAATTTTGGCAGGAAGTGTAAACTCTTTACTCATGCCCTCTTTTATATAAATATCTCCCTCCCCGACCACTATCATTCTATCCAATCCTGACAGCTTTATTAACCCTTCAAGTTGCTTCCTGTAATTCTCACTGTTTTTCCTCTCAGAAGACAACTTCTTATCGTTATCATTTTCAATATCCTTTATTACTCCATCAATATATTTCTCCACTTTCTTAGATGCCTGACCAATATCAGAAAAACTACTACCTGTGGATATAGGAGTAAAAGTATTATTTCCAGTAGCTACATAGGTAACATCATTAACAACCACTGTATCACCAGAATTTATTTGAGTTTCAGCATCAACTACCACAACATTTCCATTAAGTATGATAGTATCACCGTAATTTAGTTCAAGGATTATGCTAGATGTGGTATCTTTTTCAGAAGTAGATCCATTATTTTTATCAAGTTCCTCATCGTCTTCCTTAGAAGTTTTTTTCTCACAAATATCTATTTTTAATTGAAATGTCTTAGTGGACGTACTTTTAATCTCTTCCATCTCAGCTATTACCTTCCCATCAAAAACCTCTTTATTCGCATTTACAGAAATCTCTGAAAACTTTACTTTAACGTTCGACTGTAAGAAGGGCACATTGATAGTTCCTTTGCCTGAATATATTCCTTCGCTTCCGGAAATTTCGGTAACTCTCAAATCAAATCTTCCTAATTTAAAAACATCATTATTCGTTGCACTTGCAAGGAGAGTCTGATTATCAACAACAGATACAATATCCCCCTGACTACACTCTCGAGTTTTGCTTGTATCTCTTTCAGGAGTATCAAAATAAGACATAGCACTAAAAGAGCTTATCGATCTGCTGCAAAAAGATTGAACCTGATACTCGTAACTCTTTCCGGGTTTAAGATCCGTTATTTTAATATTATCTGTTGTTACTTCTGTTGTAAACCATTCAGCAAGAGTATTATCTTTTTCTCTATAACGAATAAGATATTTGCTATGGTTACTAGCCTGATCCCAAGACACCTTCACTCGCACTTCACTTTCGACATCAACATCTATATGCAATGGTGGCTGACAATCTTCTATATAAGTGAAAGAGATCACCTGACTCTTACCATTGTTTTTAAAAAGATCTCTTCTCTCAATATCTTTAGCCTGAACCTGAATTGCATATCTCCTACCCGGTACCAGAGG
>DATCKK010000084.1:0-12137 GCA_036562325.1 Cytophagaceae bacterium
AAGTATGGGTGCTGCTACCACATGCTGACCAATCAGGAAATCAGGATTTCGTCCCGATATAAGAGAAAGAAATAATATGGCATCGGCAGAGGCATCTATATGCATATTATTCCCCGGAAACAAAATAACAGGTATGGAAGAATTAGCCTTAATTTCGGATATAACTACCGGAAGGTTTAAGTTGGTAATGAGGCTACCTCCTACAAAAAAATAATCAATTTTACTTTCTACTGCGCTTCTAACCAGTTTTCTGCAACTTTCCCTATCCAGTTTATCCGGGTCAAGGAGAACAGCAAAGCTTTTGTAGCCTTTTTTTTTATTTTCTAAAAGCTTCTTATAGATATGATTCATCGTTTGGATTCAGCCGCCTTTATCAAAGCAGTCAATTTTTCTTTCGCCAGAGCTATCAGGAATAATGCTATTTGTTCTTTGATCATTCTTACGATCGCAGACTCTTCTTTTGGTTTGGCTATCATAAGCTCGGTAGCCGGCTTTTTACCTACTACAATTTTCTTCTTTCCTCTACCGGAGAAAAAAAACTTGCCAATAAAGTACACAGCCAATGCTGTACCCCCTATTATCAGAGCGGTAGTGCTCACTTTTTTTGCTTTCTCTGCCAGTCTTGCCAACTCCTGCTCCATAGCCAGTTTATGCGTCTGAGAAGTAACCATTAAGGCCTTTTTCTCCTTCCCAATTTCATTATAATCTAAAATAGCATCCTCCATTTTAAGATTTCTTTTTAAGATTCAGGATTTCTGCTGCCAGGTTATGGACTTTTTTGTGTAGGAACCCTTTCTTCAGGTTCATAGCCAATAAAAGTACGATAATTAAAAAAAATAAACCTAGAATTGCAAATCCCATATAAGAATTGTTAAATAAGCTGTTTAAATAATTACCCAGCGCAAGAGCCAAAAACATTAAGGCCATCAGAATGGTAAATACAAGCGCGATAGAAAATACCAAAACAGTTATGATATTGGCCGCTTTTTCTTTAACCTCCAATTTGAAAAGCTGAATCCGGGCATCTACATAAGCTTTAACACTTTCCCCTAACCCTTCCAGCTTAAAAAACTTAAAAAACATGTTATTCATGGTGGACTTTGCTATGCAGGTAAACTTATACTGTTTAATTCAAATAACCGGAAAGTATTTCTAATGTTAATGCCTGAAGTAATAATAAGGAGATTCTTCCTGGTTTTCCCTGTTCTGTTTAAACAGGTAAGTAAAATTTAATCCAACCACGGGAGTAATAGTATTTACCTTTTCTACATCCAGTATTTTAACTCCACGATACCAGTAAGACGTTTCTTTTGCCGCATATACTCCTACTAAAACCGAATTGGAAATTGAATAATTTACCCCCAGAAAACCTCTTGTAAAATCAATAGTCCGTCCGTCATAAGCGGAATAATTATCATTCACATAATCAAAATAAATAGAGGGCCTGTACCCGATGTAAGCATCAACAAATTGAGAATTGGATAATTTAAACCGCTTCAATAGCTTAAAATAAAAACTAACAATTCCTTCATCACTTACTATAACATGCGGATTATCCGATTTAGGATTATCTATATAATGTAAAGAAACCTCTTTAATAAACTTAAAAGATTTTATATTCCCTATGTGGGTAATATTGATCCGGTAAGAGGGTATTGTCCTGGCAAATCTGGACCTTAATGTACCTGAAATTCCTAAATACCAGTTTTCCGAAGCTTTGTGTTCATATCCGATTGTATTGTAAATATCAGAAATGGAGTTTAACGGAAAACTATGGCCAATCGGAAAATTCTTATTGAACACAGCCGCTCCTTCATAAAACAAGAAGCTTTGGCTGGGTGTAAAATACTGAACCCTTGGACTAAAAAAAAATGATAAAGAATTATGTTCCTTAAACAGATTTTCAGACCTGCTTTGAGATTTTGCTGCAAAGGGTAAATAAAGCAGAGCAATGAGAACTGCCAAATGAATTTTAGACATAATCTGGAAAATTTTACAGGCCTCGATCCATCCTGCACTTTCCTCCTTCAGCCCTATTTGTTCTTACGTTTGTGTTTTAAAACTTTGGCTTTTACGTAGAAAATAATCTCTTCCGCCACATTGGTTACATAATCTCCTACGCGTTCCATTTTACGAATCATGGATAACAGATATATCGCCTGCAGGATCTTAACAGGATCATTTACCTCTGTGAGATATTCAGTAATTACCTGATTGGCCCTTACGTTGATTTCATCTAAAAGTTCATCTTTGGAAAAGATGGTTCTGGCCAGTTTTGTATTATCAGTTTCAAAAGATTCACTTAGAATAGAGAGCATTTCCAAAGCTGTATCAGTCATTTCTTTGAACCTGAGCTTCTCTATAAGGTCTTTATCATACGGGTTGTCGCAACGGACTATATATTGGGAAATACCTTTTGAATTATCTCCAATCCTTTCAAGATCAGAAACCATTTTTAGGGAAGCTACCACGAAACGTAAATCTATAGCCACCGGATTAAACAAAGCCAGAATGTGTTCGCTTTTACTATCTATTTTAAGCTCAGAGGCATTTACCCTTTTTTCGTTTTTAATAACTTCCTTGGCAAGATCTTTATCAAAAGTATAAAAAGCGGTAATACACTTCTCTAACTGACTCCTAACCAATAAGGTCATCTCAATCAGTTCGCTCTTTAATTCTCCTAATTCGGTTTCTAATAAATTCATTTCCTACTGGTACTTAATTTCTTATTACCCAAAACGTCCGGTTATATAATTTTGTGTCCTTTCCTTTTTGGGATTGGTAAATAATGTTCTTGTATCGTCGTACTCCACCAATTCGCCCATATAAAAGAAGGCTGTCTTATCACTTGTCCTGGATGCCTGCTGCATATTATGGGTTACTATAATAATGGTATAAGTATTTTTAAGGCTATATATCAACTCTTCTACTTTTATAGATGAGATTGGATCCAACGCAGAAGCAGGCTCATCCATTAAAAGGATAGAAGGCTCTACTGCCAATGCTCTGGCAATACACAACCTCTGTTGTTGTCCGCCTGATAATGCAAAAGCTGATTTTTTCAATTTATCCTTTACTTCTTCCCACAAAGCCGCCTGACGCAATGACTGCTCTACTTTCTCCTCTATATAGGCTTTATTTTTAATTCCGTTTACTTTTAAGCCATACGCCACATTCTCAAATATAGATTTAGGAAAAGGGTTAGGCTTTTGAAAAACCATGCCAACTGTTTTTCTCAACTCATTGACATTTACTTTTTCAGAATAAATATTTACTCCTTCAATAAGTATCTCTCCTTCCAGCCTCGCCCCTTCTATAAGGTCATTCATTCTGTTAAACAACCTGAGGAAGGTAGACTTTCCACATCCTGAAGGCCCTATCAGCGCAGTTACCGTATTCTTTTTTATCCCCATGGAGATTCCTTTCAGAATATGATCCTGCCCGTAATAGAAATTTACATTTTTTGCTTCAATCTTCATGACGAAAACCCTGTCAAACCAATAATTATAAAGGTATAATTATATTTTCACATTTACATTATCCTGAATCTACCACTTCACTTTTTTCTGCCATCTGTGTCTGAGATACACAGCCACCCCATTCATAATAAAGGTAATTGAGAGTAATATAATTATAGCTGCTGCCGCATTCACGGAAAACTCCTTCTGCGGCCTGGATACCCAGTCAAATATTTGTATAGGCAACACTGTGAAAGAATCCAAAATTCCGGATGGCGGTTGTCGGATATAACTTAAGGCTCCAATTACAATTAGTGGAGCCGTTTCTCCTACTGCCCTGGAAAGTGCCAGAATAACTCCGGTAAAAATTCCGGACATAGAAGCCGGCAATACCTGATTCCAGATTGTTTGCCACTTGGATGCTCCCAAAGCATAAGACCCTTCCCTGATGCTATAAGGCACGGTACGCAAGGCTTCCCGTGTAGACACTATAATAACCGGCAATATCAAAAGAGAAAGCGTTAATGCACCGGTAAGTAAACTCTGTCCCAAGTGAAGCATTCGGGAAAAAAGCTCCAGCCCAAGCAAACCATAAATGATAGAAGGGACACCCGCAAGGTTGGCAATATTAATTTCCAGGAAGTTAGTAAGCTTGCTTTTCTTATTATACTCTTCGAGGTATATAGCAGCACCTACACCAATAGGAAAAGCAATAACTGCTGTCAATACCAATATCCAAAGTGTTCCGATCCATGCAGTATAAATACCGGCAGAAGATGCTTTTCGTGACGGCCCATCCGTCATAAAGTCCCAGTCTATCCTTCCCAAACCGGTTGAAAAAACATGTACCAATAAAGCCAGTAATACAGAAATACCAAAGAGAGTACAGGCAATAGCAAATACCTTAAATGCTTTATCCTGAAACTCAAAGTACTTTACTTTATTATAGTACTTAAGCTTAATTCGCTTTCTTAGCTTTCTTCTTTTTGTGGCTACCATCTTAGTCATACGCTTCGTGATATCGTTTTTTCAGCCAGAAGCTGATATTATTCAGGATAAAAGTAAGCACAAAGAGAGTAATACCTACTGCAAAAATGGTTCTATATTCCAACGAATCATGAGGAACATCGCCTTTACTAACCTGTACTATGTATGCAGTAGCAGTTTCAATCGGAACTGTGGGGTCCAGAGTAAGTCTTGGCTGAAGGCCTGCCGCAATCGCTACGATCATTGTTTCTCCAATTGCTCTTGAAATTGCAAGAATAATAGAAACCGCTATTCCTGAGAAAGCCGCAGGTACTACTACCATAGTAGATGTCTGAAATTTTGTAGCCCCTAGTGCCAGCGCTCCTTCTCTCAGGGATTTTGGCACAGAGAATAAAGCATCTTCACTTAAAGACGATACCAATGGTAAGATCATTATTCCCATTACTATCCCTGGCGACAGCGCATTAAATCCTGCAAGGCCCGGAATTATCTTTTGCAGAAGGGGGGTAACAAAGACAAGGGCAAAGTATCCATACACCACTGTAGGCACTGCTGCCAATATTTCGAGAGCGGGCTTTACAATATTTCTTACTCTTTTAGGAGCATACTCGCTGAGGTAAACAGAAATTGTTAAACCTAAAGGAACAGCAACCAATATAGCTATTATGGTAGTAAGAAAGGTGCCGGAAAGCAATGACAATATTCCGAATTTTTTCTGACTGAACAGAGGTGTCCATTCGTCTTCTGTCAGGAACTCAATTATTGAAACCTCACTAAAAAACTTAAATGTTTCTAAGATTAGAACTACTATTATCCCTACTGTTGTCAACACTGTTAACAGGCTGCAAAAGAACAGTAGTTTTTCAATTATTTTTTCTTTAAGATTCATTCAAATATCCTCTATAAATCAAGGCTATTCAACCGATTTTAACACCTCATCCAGCTTGATTCCTACTGTTGATACTTCCAGGAACAATGAGCCTGTCTTTCTGTCCTGATATCTTTTCATAACAAGATCATAGGTTTCTTGCTTAAGCGGGATAAAACCTGTTTCCGGAACAAGTTCTGAAGCGGAAGTTATAAAATATTTTACAAATTTGTCTACAGCCGGCTGATTAGCAGATTCTGTATTCACATAAATGAATAATGGCCTTGACAATGGCTGATACGTGCCGTTGAGGACACTTTCTTGAGATGCAGCAATGGCTCCGGCTCCATTACTTTCATTTTCATCATCAACAGGTACCAGCTTTAACTTATCCTGGTTTTCTTCATAATAAGCCAGGCCAAAATATCCCAAACCGTATTTGTCGGTAGAAATTCCCTGTACAAGTACATTATCATCTTCACTGGCAGTATAGTCTCCCCTGCTCGCCTTGGACTCTCCCACTATTGCTTCGGTAAAATAATCAAATGTACCGGACTCCGTCGCCGGGCCATATAGATTTATTTTTTCGTTGGGCCACTCCGGCCTTATTTGGTTCCACTTGGTAATTTTGCCTTGAGAAGCAGGCTCCCACAACTTTTTCAACTCAGCTACGGTGATTTTATTTACCCAGGTATTTTGCGGATTCACCACAATGGCAAGCCCGTCATAAGCAACAGGCAACTCTATATAACTCACTCCCTGGGTATTGGCATCGGCATCTTCCAATTTATTGATGGGACGGGAAGCGCCTGTTATATCTATTTCTTTTCTGATGAATTTCTTAAATCCTCCCCCGGTACCCGAAACCCCTATGGTAACATTCACTTCTTCATTTTCCTCCTGAAACTCTTCTGCAACTGCTTCGGAAATGGGATAAATTGTGCTTGAACCATCCAGCTTTACCTTACTTCTTTTATCATTTCCCCCGCCGCAAGAGCCTAATAAAGTTCCTACAGTAAGAATAAGAATCAGTTTTTTCATATTTTTTAAATGGCCAAAATTAAAAATTTTAAATTTAACATCCGTAAAATGTAGGCTAATTTTTATAAACATTATCCAGATAGCCTTAATAATTAAATTGAACCTGCAACCTTAAAAAGCCCCCTTTTTGATTATTTTCCGGCCTGGCTGAATCTTCAAATGTACGGTCTGAAAGTACGTAAGCAGTAGTTACTTCAAGAGAAGGGATAATTTCCCACTCCACTCCGGCTTCCAGCTCTTTTACTATATAGCTTCTTGCATCCGTCTCCAGCTTCTTTCCGCCTTCATAGTATTGGACTCTGGCATAAGGAAATATAATCCCCTGCTTATAATTCATTTTGTACATTAACTGTACATACCCCCCATGAAGATTTTGGGACTTTATCGCCTTAACTCCGGTATGGGCATCATAATCAAATTCAGGCCCTTCTCCAAAGTTATATTCTGCCTGTATTCCAAATGGTTGAGGATATACTACTACATAACCTCCTACTCTTCTGTCGGCGTAGGACGAGCGGGAATAATGAATACCTGTTCTGTTAAACTCAGATACGTTAATTACACCACTATAAGCATTTGCGCCTGCTTCAATATACTGTCCATTGGTTAACAGAAACGGGTAGGTAACTCTAAAATAAACATTGAGGTCATCATTTAACTCTGTCCTGTTGGCTGTCTGTCCATTCGCTACTCCAAAGCCCAATAATCCGTAATCACCCGTACCTTTAAGTCCGGATTTCATAATGTCTTTAAAACGTTGTCTGGCAACTGCAGGAGTCCAATATAAAAAGGCTCCCTGATCACGCTCATTAATGGCTGCACTGTTTATGGCATCCGTTCGGTCAAAAGCAATTCTATTTTGACTCGATTGTAAATTATCAAAACCATAAGGCACTTTGCTTAACCCAACTCTCAACTTGAAAGCTTTACCTTTATCTAAAAAAATATCTCCATACAAATCTCTCAGCTGCAAATAATGAAGCCCGGGAGTACTGCCATTGGACATAGCATTTGAAGCTACATCTGTTTGAAGATAAAGGAACACTCTTGGACTAATATCACCACTAATTTTAATCCTTGCCCTTCTTATAAAGATACCGCCGTTTTCACCAATTGATTTATCACATTGATCGCACTTTAACTGGCCGTTTGATTCGAACAACCTGTTGTAGCGGACTTGAACATAGCCTCCCAAAGAAAGAACTTCGTACCAGGGCTTTTTTTCTTCTTCTTTTACGATGATAACCGACTCTTCTTCCTGAGCAGACACTGAAAATGAAACAGCCATTAAAATAACAAGGCTTATAGCCCTCCAAATCTTCAACATGATCTATCCATTTTTTCGATACAAAGTTGGCTGGAATTATCGGGAATTAATATCCCTCTTGAGAAGATTAACAAACAGTTAAATGATTCTTAACATTAATTTAATATTGATTATTTGGAAAGCTCAGATAGTTTGTTTTAGCGGGCTGGCTTGCTCTATTATATATACAGCCTTACAATATAAAGATCAAAAACAGCTAAAGGGCTTTCAATAAAAGACAAAGGTGCCTTCAACAAATTAATTAAAGGCACCTTATCGTCATATCATTAATCAGGCTTATTGCTAAGCCATACAAATTACTTCTGCATCAGTAGTTACAATGCGCCAATCGGCCACTTCCAAATCTTTCAGTTCAGATAACTTAAAAGAACATAACACTGGCTCTCTCCCTTCTCTAACATGAACATACTCCTCTTGTAAGGTAATTCCTGTCAGCACTTCGTTTTCGGCATCAAACTCACGAATTTTAAATGATCTCAGCAAAATATTTCCATTTTTCAGGGTAAGGTCTACAGGAACAGACTTCCTCGTCTCTTCCTGCTGGCTTATAATGGATTGAATGAGTTTTCCGAAGCTCATTTTAGTTTTTCTTTTTTATTACGGCTTCAAGTTATATTTTAACGACAAAACATTTTCGCAAAAAAAAGATAAAATATCACATTGTGGATTAAATGTTTAAAATATAATATTTATACACAATCCATTTATCTGTCCTGTTCTTTGTAATTAACTAAAATACTTCTTTTCATGAAGAGATTATTTAATCCTGACCTTGAAGTGATTAATAAAAACTTCTCCGGTAATTTTTTTATTAATGGGCAATTCTCCAACTCCAACACACCCGAAAAACAATCACTAGGCAAGGTTTTGAAGTGGAGATTTACGCCTAACCCTCAAAAAGAAGAGAAACAAAACGAACAATATCAATTAAGAGTAATAAAAGACAACTCGTTTATTACCGACAAGGAAGATCTGTTAGTTTGGCTGGGACATTCCAGTTTTTTTATCCGTACCAATGGAGTAACCATTTTGACAGATCCTGTATTCTTTGACCTCCCTTTCATAAAAAGAAAAGCGGAACTACCAGTAAATCCCGAAGATCTGAAAGGCATTGATTACCTGTTACTATCCCACGGACACAGAGATCATTTCGACCATAATTCTTTAAAAATTGTATTGAAAAATAACCCTGACATAGTGTGTTTGACGCCATTAAAAATGACACCTCTTTTAAAAAAAATTAACCCGCATTGTAACGTTCAGGAAGCCGGATGGTACCAAAAATACAAACTCAACACTTCCGGCCTGTCTATTTACTTTTTACCAGCTCTCCATTGGCACAGAAGGGGGTTAACAGATTTTAACAAAGTATTGTGGGGCAGCTTCTGGATTCGAAACGCTAAAACCGATATCTATTTTGCGGGCGACTCAAGCCATGCAGATTTTTACAAAGAAATCTATCAAATCATGGGGAGTTGTGAATATTGCCTTATGCCCATAGGTGCTTATAAGCCTGATTTCCTGATGAATCAATATCATATGTCTCCGGAAGAAGCGGCAGCGCTATTCAATGAGTTGCATGGGAAAAAATTCATTCCTATGCATTATGGCACATATGATTTAGCAGATGAGCCTTTAGGTGAACCGGAAGAAAAAATAAGATCTTGCTATAAAAACGGACAATTGAGGGGAGAACTGATCGTTCCGGCAGTAGGAGAAAAGGTTTTTCTTACCTGATTACTTTTCCGGGCAATCTTCTTCAGGCCAACACTCTTTACATGGCTGTACTACTTTGGCAAACTTATCGGCATGCTCCAATGGAGTAAACCAAAGCTGTCCATTGGAATTAACAAGGCCTGCCCAACTTGTTATCTCCTGAAGGTCCGCATCCCATGACACAGAAACCTCTTTTCTCAAGTTTTTATCAAGTGCCTTTAGCTTTAGCTTGAAGGAAGCCTCGCCGGTTTGCTCAAAAGACTCTACTTTAAACATGATTGCATCCTGCCCAAGTCCATGCAGCAGGAAATATTCTCCATCCTTTTTATTGATAGAAATGGTCTGATTAACTCCGTCACAGGGGTAAAAAAGGACATAATCACCCTCTCTTTTACTTACCATAGACCATTCGCCCGGTAAAGCTTCAAGGGTAATTTCCTTATTAAAATGTTGCTCCGATTTACTCTCCTGTTTGTGCTTTATGCTTTTACGCATACTGGTATTTAACACAAGCAGATCATCTCCATCACCTTTTTCCAGCTTGGCACAGGAAAGCAATGCTAACCCTAATATTATTGACCAAAAAAACTTCATAAACATATATAACTACCCGCACAAAAACTGCACCAGTTTTGTATTTGGCTTAGCTATAGAATAATTAACAAACAGATAAAGACAACAAGATGAACAAGTAAAACAAAAAATAGCAAACTAACAACAACTAGCAAAATATTTAGTACAAGTACCCGTTTCATAAGTGTTATTGATCTTGCAAGCACAGGTCAAAAACAATTTGTTTTCATATTGGTGGTTAATCTGCAGGCAAGGTTTCCTTCCTGCAGATTTTTTTTGTCCATTACAGGTATTTTTTAACCTTCCTTTAAGCTATCGGTTAAAAATGACAATAGTTTCAACTAAACCGAGCAGACCATGAAAATTACCACTACAGGTTTACTGATTATTATATTTAATATCAGCCTGTTCGCCCAAAGTGAAAAAACAACCATCGAAAAAGACCTCTCTTCATTGTCCAAAATTTATCCCAACCCCAATAATGGAGATTTCACCCTTGAACTTCCGTTTGAGGATATTTTTGGGGAGCCGGCAGAATTTATAATATATGATGAACTGGGCAGAAAAATAGCAGGGGGCAAAGTACAGGTAAGAGGTAAGGAAGTTTTTATATCCACCAGCCTCCTTCCGGCCAGCCAGTATTATATCCGCGTATGGAGAAAGAATGAAGTGATAACCCGGATATTTTCTATTGACAGACTATAAATTGATAACATGAATGTTACCAACAATGGATGCTTCCTGAAATACCTGTTTTGAATTGTTATCTTTTCTGTAGGTAATGTCGCTTGGTTTAAACTTCATCATATTAAACAACATCAGTACAAACAGGAAGAATAAAATCTTCAATAGCCGCCGATGATTCAATGTATTGATCATATATCGATATAAGCTTAATTAAAAAATCACATGTGAATCTTTTATACGGGTAGTAATATAAAAATACTTATACTTTTCAAGAAAAGCATATAACTAAACCAATTAAACAATTAAAAATCTATAAGTTATATACTTTTCTTGAAAAGATGAATAATCCTCGTTACTTATTTTTGGCCTGTTTATTTAATACCAGATATCCGAGAATACCCCCAATCAATGAAGCTGAAAAAATCCCGATTTTCGCCTGAGTTATATGCACTTCTTCTACAAAAGCTAAAGAAGTAATAAATAAGGACATAGTAAAGCCTATTGAAGCCAGCAGCCCAAGGCCAAAAAGATTTCGGATGTTCATTCCGGTTGGGAATGGTGCCACTTTAAGTTTTATCAATATCAAAGTTCCCCCCACAACTCCAACTACTTTTCCAACCAATAACCCAAGAGCGACACCTATAGCCACATTTGTACTAAGTAACTGCTCAAAATCAATAGCTGCCGAAACACCAGCATTGGCTATAGCAAAGATTGGAAGGATCACAAATGTTACAAGAGGATGCATGGCATGTTCCAAGCGTTGTAATGGAGGAATAATATTATTTGTATCCTTCTTAACAGCATCTACAATATGCAGCTGGTCGTTTGTCAATGTGGGAATACTATCATCGGGATCTATGAGTTTAAACTTCGTCAGATAGGTTTGAACTTTTGTTATGTAATCATTTTCCTTAATTTTCATATCTGCAGGAATTGTAAAAGCTGCCAATACAGCAGCAATAGTTGCGTGAACTCCTGAGAGTAAAAAGGCGGTCCAAACACCGATTATTCCTATAATTGCATAGAACAAAATACTTCTTATCCCTATTTTATTTCCGATATACATTATCAGAACAAACCCTAAACCAATTAAAAGGCTTAAAGTTGATATGTCGGATGTATAGAAGAAAGCGATAACCAGGACAGCCCCCAGATCGTCTACAATAGCCAGTGCCGTTAAAAACACCTTTAATGAAAGCGGTACTTTGTTCCCTAATACATATATAACACCTAATGCAAATGCGATATCCGTAGCCATTGGAATTCCCCAACCACTATGAACATCTCCGGAAGGGTTAAAAATTAAATATATAGTAGCAGGAACAACCATTCCTCCAATTGCAGCTCCGATCGGCAATAAAGCTTTTCTAGGATTTGAAAGCTCTCCGGCCACGATTTCCCTTTTAAGCTCAAGCCCAACCACAAAAAAGAAAATAGCCATTAAGCCATCATTAATCCAGTGGTGCAAGCTATACTC
>DATCKK010000085.1:0-4248 GCA_036562325.1 Cytophagaceae bacterium
ATAAATTGAATATAATAAAAAAATTCAAGGTTCTACCTTGAATTTTCAACTTCCAATTTATGAATTTATTTTTAATACTTTGGAGCAAAAAGGCTTCCTACCGTTTTAATGATCAGTTTATTGGGAAAAAGCTTGCTGAGGTAAGCACCAATTCTGTTGTTGGTACCCGGAATGATCTCCGATTCGTTTTCAAGTAAATCTTCTATCGCAATCTGAGCCACTTCCTCCGGGGTCATTTTTATTTCATTAGAGTTTACCGGTAATTGCTGTAAGCCCGCCTTTTCAAAAAAACCGGTAGCTGTAGGGCCCGGACACAGCACCGAAACATTCACCCTGGTATGTTTCAACTCTTCCCGCAAAGCAAGTGTGAACGAATGTAAAAATGCCTGAGTCGCCGCATATATACTCATATAGGGTATAGGCTGAAAACATGCAGTACTTGATACGTTTAACAGATACCCCTTATCATTGCCACGAAGCATGGGTAAAAATGTATAAGTTAAAGTTACCGTAGCAAGCTGATTTAACCGGATCAGATTCATCTGATCTTCCAGGCTTAGATCTGTAAATTTTCCATAGATCCCTATCCCGGCATTGTTTATTAGTTTATCAATCTGCAACCCTTCCTGCCCGCACCAGCCATAAAGCTGTCTGATAGAATCACAATCCGTAAGGTCTGTGGAATAATACTTAGCATCTACTCCGTAACGTTTTTTAAGCTCGTCACAAAGCTCCTTCAGCTTCTCTTCTGTTCTTGCCACAAGCACAAGGTTGAACTTTTTAGAAGCACAATACTTCGCCATAGCCTCACCAATGCCCCTGCTGGCACCGGTAATAAGAGTATATTTCATATCATTTTTTCTCCCGTTTTTAAGTTATCGATCGAGTCCCAACTCATAGAAGTGTCGTAGAGGAGGGTTCCTTTTTCTATAACCAGAGGGGAAGAAATATTGTTAAAGTATAATTTTCCCGTACCTAATCCCTGGTATGTATCAATCGGCAAATGAGCAGTATACTGCGCAATGGCGTTTAATCCAATGTTGGATTCAAGCGCTGAAGTTATCCACCAGCCAATATGGTTTCTTCCCGCCAGGCTTATCCATTCGTCCGTGGCCTTAAAGCCTCCCAGTAAAGTAGGTTTTAAAATAATATATTGAGGCTTAATACGATTGAGCAATTCTACCTTTCGCTCCGTTCCCGTTACTCCAATCAACTCTTCATCCAAAGCGATAGCTACCGGCGGATTTTCAGACAATTCAGCCATTTTATCCCACTGCCCTGCTTTAATCGGTTGTTCTATAGAATGAATCTTGAAGCGAGATAGTTCCTTTAACTTGTAAATTGCTTCGCCCGGAGCAAATGCACCGTTGGCGTCTACCCGCAACATGATGGTTTGTGCATCAAACTTTTTACGCAACTCGTACAACAGGCTGCACTCCTGGTCAAAATCCAATGCTCCTATTTTCAATTTAATACACTCATAACCTTCCCTTATTTTCTCTTCCATCTGTTGACGCATAAAGTCAGCCTCTCCCATCCATACCAACCCGTTTATCTTTATTCCATCCTTCCCTGATGAAAATGGATTTTCGAACAAAATCCTCCTGCCTTTATTTTTCAAATCAAACCATGCGGTCTCCAAAGCAAATACAACAGACGGAAACTCCGTAAGATCAACTTCCGCCAACAATATTTCGGGTTCTATCACTTTCCGTTCATTTATGAAACTACATACTTCTTTCAGCTTATTTTCAAATGCAGGTACATCATCCGGGCTAAGGCCTTTCAATGGGCCCGCTTCGCCTACTCCCGTCAATACAGTATTTTCTGTATCTGATAAAATCAGGTACCATGTTTCTTTCTGCTCAAGCACTCCCCGGCTGGTTCCGGCACGAAATTTGAAATTTAAAATATGTTTTTTATAACTGGCATTTACCTTCATTGCACAAATTATTTTCAATAATATTACTCAAATGTAGCCACAAATTTCAGAAGCAAATCTTTATTTGTAAACTAAATATCTGTAATGCTTCATTGTTCACAACCCATACTGTAACTTTTATTACAAAATTAAGTAATAGAAAACCACTTCCCAGGATGAATCTCCGCTTTAACCATCCATCGGATTTTCAGATTTGGAAATAAAATATTATTCATTTATAATTGATTTATAATTAATTTTTTATGCTTGAATTATTTACCGAATCCTTACGTGCTCCCAATCTCCCGGCTACTGTATTGCTTTCTATTGTACTAATTTACTGGTTAATAAGCATGCTCGGATTTTTCGACCTGGACATGTTTGATGCAGAAGTGGAAGCTGATGCTGATGCCCCTGACGGTGTCGGCGGCGGAAACGGAGCCCTGCATGCCATCTCGGAATTCTTTCTCCTTGGTGATATTCCTATCACTATTCTGATCAGTTTTTTCGCCTTATTTTTCTGGATGGGAACCGTGTTAACCAATTACTACCTGGGAAACACTTCCATGATCTTTGCCCTGCTCATTTATATTCCATGTTTAATAGTCGCATTGTTACTCACTAAAATAGTTGTAACTCCGCTAGCTAAACTTTATAAACAACTCAATAAAGACGAGGAGCATCTACCCTCTGATTTTTCAGGTTCTGTAGGAATGGTGGCTATTGATACCACGCATGAATTAATGGGGCAGGCTGAAATAAACCGAAATGGCGACTGTATCAGAGTAAACATCAAAACTACTCCCGGTAAATCCATTTCAAAAGGGCAATCTGCTTTATTGATCGAGTATTATCCGGACAAAGGGTACTACCTCGCTGAACCTTACGAAACACTTAAATAAATTTTTATTAATCATAATTCATAAAAACTACTTTCAATTTCTAAACACACAATTTCTATGTTTGATTTGTTGAATAACATGCTGTTGGCTGTAATTCTGTTTTCAGTCTTCATTATTTTCGGTTTACTATTACTCATCATTAAGTGGTACAAAAAGGTACCTCAAGGTAAGGCATTAGTTCGTACAGGCGCGGGTGGAACCAAAGTCACCTTTACAGCAATGTTTGTAATACCTGTTCTTCACAAAGCCGAAATTATAGACATCTCCTTAAAAGGCCTTGAGATAAGCCGTCTCGGGAAAGATGGCCTTATTTGTAAAGACAACATAAGAGCCGATATCAAAGTAGCTTTCTTTGTCAGGGTAAACAAAGCAGTGGAAGATGTTATCAAAGTAGCACAAACAATAGGTTGTGAAAGAGCATCTCACATAGAAACCCTTACTACTATTTTCGATGCAAAGTTTTCGGAAGCCTTAAAAACAGTAGGAAGAAGATTCGACTTTGTAGAACTCTACTCAGACAGAGATAAATTCAAACAAGAAATATTACAAATCATTGGTACAGATTTGAACGGATACATACTTGACGATTGCGCCATTGATTATCTGGAACAAACGCCGTTAGAGTTTTTGAAAGCAGACAATATACTTGATTCACAAGGTATCAAAAAAATCACGGAAATTACTGCCGATCAGAAAATACTGGCTAACCAGATCAAGAGAGACGAAGAGAAAACAATCACCAAACAAAACGTAGAAGCGAAAGAAGCAATTCTGGAATTGAACAGACAATTAACAGAAAGTGAAGAAAAACAACAAAGAGAAATTGCTATCATCCGTGCCAGAGAACGTGCAGAAGCGGATAAAGTACAGGCAGAAGAAAAATTAAAAGCGGAACTGGCAAGAATCAAAACTGAAGAAGAAATCAGCATAGCCAATGAAAACAAAGCACGTCAGATCATCGTCGCTGCGAAGAGTAAAGAAAGAACAGAAGCTATAGAAACAGAGAGAGTAGAAAAAGAAAGATTACTGGAAGCAAACGAAAAAGAAAGAGTAGTTGCTTTGGCACAAATAGAAAAAGAAAAAGCGGTAGAAGAAGAAAGAAAAAATGTACAGGATGTAATCAGGGAAAGAGTAATCGTAGAGAAATCAGTAGTAGAGCAGGAAGAAAAGATAAAAGATACAAAAGTACTGGCAGAAGCCAACCGTCAGAAAGAAGTACAATTGACCGTAGCGATTACAGAAGCCGAAGAGAGAAAACTAAAAGAGATAAAGCTGGCAGAAGCACAAAAAGCTGCAGCAGAACTAAAAGCCCAACAACAATTAATCGAAGCAGATGCAGCTCAGAAAGCTTCGTTAAAGCAAGCTGAAGCAAGAAAAGTAATAGCCGATGTTAGCAAAATTGAAGAAGCTACCAAAGGTTTATCC
>DATCKK010000103.1:0-1838 GCA_036562325.1 Cytophagaceae bacterium
GGATATCGCCGATTCTATCAGAGAAATTCAGGGATATTTAGGCCAGGCAGATTATCAGGATTTTGCACAGGATGATTATAGCAGGGAAGCAATCAGTAATCAACTGGTGCAGATTGGGGGAGCGGCCGCTTTATTGTCCGATGAGTTTAAGGAGAGATATGGAGAAATTGATTGGGACATATTGACTGGTCTCCAATATGCCAAGTGGGATGAAACTCTGGAACTTGATGCATATCCTCAATGGCACCTGGTCCATGAGGACCTTCCTGATATAATGAATAAAGTATTGGACCTTGCCATGCAGTTGGAAGATGAGGATCTGCGTAATGTAACATTGAATGAAGAGGACTATCAGGATGTTAAAGATTTACACTTTAAGAAAGAGTTGGAAGTAAATCCGGACGAAGAGGAGCATATCAAATATCAGGATGAAGCAGAGCCAGATCCGTCAGACAGGGATATGATTACAGAGTTTAAAGAGAACTTAAATAAGCAAGGCTGAATCATTTAGTAGGGAGGTATATATGGCAGTGGAAAGAAATAAAGAAAAGGAAGATAAAGTTTCGGCGGCACACAGAGAAGAACGCTCAAAAGGTATAGACATTTTGGATAAAGAGCATAGAAAAAACCTGGAAAGAATACACAAAGGAGAAGCCGGAGAAATAGACGATAATGAGATAGAGAATACCGAGCAAAAAGGTTTTGATAAATCCGGAGAGGTCTAAAATAATAGCCCTAATCCCAAATGCAGATTTCAGGAATTTTTAGTTAAAAATCAGGTTTTGACTTTTGACCAGGGTTTGGGATTTGGTGCTTGTATTTTTATAATACAGAACCTGGAATCAAACTTTCTTGCATTCAATGGTATTTTTTATGCAATTTTATACGATGAAAGTACTGGAAGTAAAAGATAATTATACACGGAAGGAGTTTTTAGAATTTCCCGTAAGATTATACAAAAACGCGAAAAACTGGATCAGGCCGCTCGATAAAGATATTGAGGGCGTTTTTGATCCCAAGGTAAACAAGGTGTTTCGACATGGTGAAGCCATTCGTTGGATCGTTCAAAATGACAAAGGGGAGACGGTAGGCAGAGTGGCTGCATTTATTAATAAGAAAACAGCAAAAGCTACTGACTATGTAACCGGAGGGTTGGGTTTTTTTGAATGTATCGATGACAAGGAAGTAGCATTTAAACTTTTTGATCTGTCAAAAGAATGGTTGGAAGAACGAGGTATGGAAGCGATGGATGGTCCAATCAACTTTGGAGAAAGAGATAAATGGTGGGGCTTATTGGTAGAAGGTGAACATGAGCCAAACTATTGCATGCCTTATCATTTCCCTTATTACAAAAAGTTTTTTGAAGAGTATGGATTCAAAGTATATTTCGAACAATATACCTACCATCGCACAGTTGAAGCTCCGCTACCTCCGATTTATGCAGATAAAGCAGACAGAATTGGAAGAGACCCAAAATATCGGTTTGAGCATATCAAAAAAGGCCAGCTGGAAAAGTATGCAGAGGACTTCAGGTATATTTATAACAAAGCATGGGTAAAGCATGCCGGAGTTCGTGAAATGCCAAAGGCGCAGGCAATGTCCATGATGAAACAGCTAAAACCTGTTTTGGATGAAGATTTAGTATGGTTTGCATATTATGACAATGAGCCTGTAGGCTTTTTTATAATGATTCCTGAACTGAATCAAATCTTTAAGCATTTGAATGGAAAGCTGGATTGGATTGGGAAGCTTAAGTTTTTGTACCACAAATGGAGAGGTACTTGCAAGAAAATGTTTGGAGTAGCCTTTGGTATAATACCGGAGTTCCAAGGCAGAGG
>DATCKK010000106.1:0-4034 GCA_036562325.1 Cytophagaceae bacterium
CTATTACAACTGAGGGAGGTAAAAACAAATGGAATAGAGCCAAATTTACTATAACCTCTGATAATAGTTTTGATATGGAATTTATCTGGGATCAAAAGCTACAGGATGAAATTGATCGATTGAGTAAGCAATAATGTTAGCTTATTTTTCAAAAATCAAAATTTATGGATCAACAAAAAATATTTGAAAAATTTGCTGCGGCAACTCTGAAATCCGTGCAAAATATTAATGATTGGAAAAAAGCATTACTACATATTGAACGCCAAGAAAAATCAGTAGGATTTAAAAGTTCTTATATAAATTCTTTAGATGAGGAAATTAAAATAGATACGGAAGTTGATTATTATACATCCAAAGCAGTTCAGGAACTTTATAAAATAACTACTAAACATCCATTAAAGCATATTAATTGGAATAAAGCATTGTTCTCATTGTATCCTAATAATCATTTTGAAATCGACTATATGTGGGATCAGGAATTCCAAGATGAAATTAATCGCTTGAATAAAGAAAAGCCATAGGATGTAAGAAGAATGTAAATTGTCAATGTACTTTTGGATAATCCATAAATATGAAATCTATTGATTCTATAAATAACAAGATTGGTCAAAATATTTTTGAAATTATAAAAGAAGAGTGGACTTCTTCTCACCTTAATATTGAAGTGTTAGAAGGATATACTTCCTATAAAGGTTTCTATATTAAGAAAGAGGATAATTCAAAAGTAAGTCTAAAAGTATCTAAATTTCCTGATGATCTTAATGATGATTTATTAGCACTTCATAGAATAACATCTGAAGGTGAAAATAATAGATGGAATCGTGCATTATTTATAGTTACTCCTGATAAAAAATTTAGTATTGAGTTTATTTGGGATCAGGATTTACAGGATGAAATAGATCTGTTTAATAAGGAATAACGGAGGATAATATGAAAATGATTATGACTGTTAATGAAGTATTCAATAATTTGGGTAGTTTTTTAATCAGACTAATAAATGAAAGTGATTGGTTAAAAGCAGAATTATTTATTGATATCCAACCTGGAGTTTTGGGAATGGGTGGTAAATGTTTTACAGATAAAAAAACATTTCATTGAGAACTAAATTTGACGATGATCTTGAAGAAAAAATAAAATGGCTACATACAACAACAACCGAAGAAGATAAAAACAAATGGAATAAGGCTAAGTTTAGTGTTACCCCTGACGGAAAATTTGATATGGAATTTATATGGGATCAAGAATGGCAAGATGAAATTGATGGGTATAACCAACAAGCTGAAAAAGAAGATACAAATTATAAAGCTCCAAAATGGCATTGGGAAGGTTAGATTTATTAATTGTTTACAAGTGATTTTAATGTCAATAAAGATATAATTAAAATGAAAAAATATTTTTTACTTCTGTTTTCTGTTTTATACTTTTCCTTCACTTGCTTCTCTCAAGAAGTAAACAGCAAGGCTATTGCTGTCAATGAAGCAATTATACAGGAAGGCAGAGTTGTTAATGAAGCAGGGCTATGGCAGGAAAATGCTACCGACCTCCCCATAGGTATTAAAAGGGAGATAGCAGGACAGGAATATATCATAGGAATTGACAGCCTTGTTTTTACTCCCGGAGGATCTTATATATCAGCTACCGCAGTGGTGGATGTGCCCGGAACAGAAGAAAAGATAGCTTTTTCAGGCAGTAAAATAAACATAACCCCCAATGGCTTTAAAGGAGCCAGTTCAGCCAAACTTCATCTTGCCAGTGATATACCAGTAAGGTTAAACAACAAAGTAAAACTAACCTTCAAGGGAACTGAAAATAAAACCTATCTGGAATTCAATTGTAACGGAATGCTTGGGATGGGCATTCAGGGCGAATTTGAATTTTGCAGAGAATTTTTAATACCCGAATTACCAGATGGTAAGATAGCCCCGGAACCACACAGAGTGAAGGCACAATTTGAAACAGAGGTAAGTGAGATGGGCAATATTCTGGCTAAAGTAAGTATCACCCCCTTTCAGGTTCCTTCTTTAAAAGGGTTTGGCTTTTATGTACAAGATGCCTGGGTAGACCAAAGTGATCTCAACAATCCGGGAGCAATGGTATTCCCAAGAGATTACCAATCTCCCTATTTTATAGATGGAAATTATAACATGTGGCGCGGGTTCTTTCTGAGGCAAGTAGCTGTAAAACTCCCTTCTCAATTTAATGAGAAAGGCAAAAACGAAAGAAAAGAAATTTCAGCATCAAACCTGCTTATTGATAATATGGGCGTAAGCGGATGGTTTACCGGAAAAAATGTACTGCCAATCAATGAAGGCAATATGAGTGGCTGGCCGTTTTCAGTAGATGAAATATCTGTAGGTATTACAGCCAATACACTGACAGGGGCAGGATTCAAAGGTACTTTAACAATGCCTTTAGCGAAAGAAGATAAAAAGCTTCAATATACTGCAATTATAGAATCAGGGAATAATTATTTATTTAGTGTTGCCACCACAGAAACTCTTGAAGTACCACTTTGGGGAGCAACCATGAACCTCCATCCACCTACCGCACTTGAAGTTGCTTACAGAGACGATACATTTTTACCCAAAGCAACACTGCATGGCAACCTTTCCTTAACGCCTGACCTTGGCAATGGAGGCGATAAAGGAGAGTTCAAAGGAATACGGTTTGAAAACCTGATTGTACAAGCAGATTCACCACATATCATTCCGGGGACTTTCAGTATAGAGTCCAGAGATAATAAAATGGCTGGATTCAAATTTACCATCAATGAAATAGGTATTGTAAACAAGGAAAATTTCACAGGGCTACATGTAAATTTATCCTTACATCTGATGAACGATACGGACGGTGGATTTTCAGGCCAAACAGGAATTACAGTCTTTGGTAAAATGGAAGCAACAAGCCTGGGTGAACAAAAATGGAAATACGATCATCTACATCTGGATAAAGTAAAGATTGATGTGAAAGGCGGAGCTTATGAAATATCCGGTGAATTGAATATATACCGTAAGAATCTTACCTATGGAAGCGGATTTAAAGGCATTGTAGATGCTAAATTCCTTCCGGGATTAGCAGTAAGGGCAACCGCACAATTTGGCAATATCAATGATATGAGGTATTGGTATGTAGATGCTCTTGCCAAAATACCTTCCGGGATATCCATTACACCCGGTTTCGGATTGTATGGCTTTGGAGGGGGATTATATCATCACATGAGAAGGAAAGACCTCAATGTGGATTTGGATAAAGCCCCGGTTTCATCCGAAGTTGCCGGAAGTGTTCAGGCAACTGAAGTAGTTGAAATGAGTCCGCCACCATCCGGTATTACCTATGTGCCGGATAGCAGAACTTTTCTTGGTTTGAAAGCTACCGTTATAATAGGGACTTATCCAAGTTCGGAAGCCTTTAATGCAGATGCTACTTTTGAAATTGCCTTTAATGAAAATGCCGGGGTGAATTATGTTTCATTTTATGGCTCAGGTTATTTTATGACAAGTATTGAGAAACGTAAAGACAATGTACCTGTCAAAGCAGATGTTAACGTTTCAATGGATTTTGTCAATGAAGTAATGCATGGAAATTTTGAAGTATATGTAAATGTAGCCGGAACACTTAGAGGTGTACACCCCGGAAACCTTGCAGGTGGTGCGGTAATGCACTTTGAAAAGAACAACTGGTATATACACATAGGAACACCAGACAAAAGGCTAGGTTTAAACTTTGCCGGTATTTTCAATGCGGATTGCTACTTTATGGTAGGAACAGAAATGCCATCTATGCCGGAACCTCCGGAAAACGTTAAGCATATCCTTGGAGGTGCAGACCTGAATTTTATGCGAGATGAAAACACGTTAAGCCGTGGAGGCGGTTTTTGTTTCGGCGGTTCTGTTAATGTCAATACCGGTAAAAAACAGTTTATGTTTTTCTATGGACAATTTTCTGCCGGGGCAGGATTTGATATAATGCTTAAAAACTATGGTAAAGATGTCCAGTGTAAGGGAAGAAGCGGAGCGCTGGGTATTAACGGGTGG
>DATCKK010000114.1:0-4022 GCA_036562325.1 Cytophagaceae bacterium
GAGCTGTATGTACTACCAGAGTTTTCAAAGGAAATGCTGGATGTAATAAATTCTAGAGCTCTCAATAATGTGTCACCGAAGGAACTTAAACCGTTTTTTGATACACTAGACGCGGCTTTATACGGCTCTAAAGAAGTTCAAATTGTAAAAGAAGAAAAGAAGCAGAACTTTTTAGGCAGATTATTTGCGATATCTTCCCAGCCGAACCTCTCAAGGAGGGGATAAGATGGAGCAAATAACAGGTGCAGAAAAGCATTATAGTTTCGTGCAAGAAGAAAAGTTTGATATAAATAAGCTAATAGCGTTAAAAGACCACACAAAGGACGAAATAGAGGACGAATACCAGGTAATTGAAAATTTTGTAATTAACGCTATGACGAATAATATCGGCTCTGGTGACGAGATTGAAATACACAATGAAGTCATTGTTAACGCTACGATGGGTGACGAAAAAGCCAAGCAAATCGTCCAAAATAAAATCAGGAAAATTATCGAAGAAAACTACAAAGATTTGTCTCCATTGGAGATAGAAAGATATTCGAAGCTGATTTATGAAAATAACTACGGTTATGGACCGATACACGATCTAATAGAAGATCCCGAAATAAACGAAATCTGGGTAAACGGAAAAGACCACATCTTTATAGAAAAGCATGGTATTAAATACCGGGTAGAAAGGAAATTTAAATCGGATAACGACGTCATCCGAGTAATAAGACTGCTGTTGAACCAAGATATAACGACGGATATAACACAAAAAGAACCAACAAAGGAAGCAAAACTCAAGGACGGAACGAGAATAACGGTGCTGATACCTCCAGTTGGACGAAAACCCTACATTAACATTAGAAAGTTTAAAGCGTTTAAACCGACAACCGAAAACCTCTTAAAGAGCGGGACCCTGAATGAAGAAATGGTAGACTGGCTTTCCAAAATTGTGCGGGGTAGAGCGAACATACTGATAATCGGTGAGGCTGGAGCTGGGAAGACCAGCCTTTTAAAATGGCTGGTGGGTTTTATGGACCCTAGCTTGAGAATAGGTGTTTTGGAGACTGATTTCGAGCTAATGCTTGAAGAAGAATATCCCGAAAGGAACATATTCAGCTATGAAGAGCATCCAGAAATCAACGTTACGCTAAATGACCTCTTTAAGAAGTGCCTTCGCAGTTCGCCAGATGTCATCATAGTCGGTGAAGCAAGAGGTGCCGAGGCTGACGAAATGATAAGAGCCATGAGACGTGGTCATCCGGGCAGCATATCAACAATACACACAAACTCACCTGAAACGGCCATCGATGACGTAGCAGAGATGATAAATGAGGACGGAAGAAGAAGAGACCCAAAACAATTAAGGTATCGAGTAGCATCGGCGATTGACGTGATAATACAGATTCATAGAATGCAGGATGGCAAGCGGAGGATTACGAAAATCACGGAGGTAATAAGCGATTTTGAGACGCAGGACTATGAGTTCAATGACATTTTCGTTTATGATGTGGACCCGCGAAACCCACTCAGCGGAAGTTTTAAAAAGGTCGGAAGCATAAGTCAATCATTGAAAAATAAGTTAAATTTCTACGGAGGACTGTCGCTTGAAGAACTGGAGGGATTATAATGCCCGAAAATATTCTTGTTCGATCGCTCAGTTTTTTCTTCGTCGGCCTAGTGCTCGTCATACTCGCACAGATGTACGAGAAAATACAGGAACGGCGGTTAAAGTTATTTAAGTGGAACACTGCAAAGTCTCATGACTTGGTGGACAAACTTATCGCAGCCATTCCTTTAGTGAAAAATTATGTTCTTAACTTGGAACAATCTCTGGCCTATGTTAATAAGAAAATTCATCCCAAAACCATTATAAAGACGCAGCTTATTCTTATCGGGATATCTGCTCTATTTTCGATATATTTCAGAAACGCTTATTTATTTTTGCCATTGTCCTTTCTGTTTTTATGGATACCAGCAATGATAGTGCAGGAACTAAAAAGTCGCGCAATAGACAAATACGATTCTCAGATGTTAGAGATGATACAAATTTTCGCAGCGGAGCTGGCAGCTTCACAGTCTGTAGTAAAAGCACTTGAAGGAACGGCAAGAAAAGTGCGGCCACCACTCAAATACGAATTTGATAGGCTGGTGATAGCAATAAACTCGGGCAAATCGCCTTCACTGGCCTTTAATGACCTTAATCAGCGGATAAAGAACAAATGGCTACGCATGATGAGCTTGCTGATACTCATGTATTACGAGAGGGGCGGAGATCTGCTGCCCCACATTATCAGGCTTAGCGAGGATATAATTAACGAAAAGTTAATCACACAAAAGAATAGAACAGAACTAGCAACCATGAGGTTTGCCAACACGGTTATCAATGCATCGTTACCTTTATTTTTGATTTTAAATCTTTTATTTAACTCAAAAGGGATGGAATTTTTCAGAGAAACTACCACTGGAAGAATTGCTTTAACGGCAGCTATCATTTTATCGCTGGCGTCTTTCCTAATAACCCAAAGAATTACGGAGACGTACGAAAATATTTAGAAGGAGAAGGGTAAAAACTCTATGCTGGAAGGTATGATTTCAAATGCCGACGTCTTATATATTTGGGGATTTCGTATTAGTATGATACTTATTTTGGCATCTTCACTCGTTTTGACAAAAGACAGGCTTGAAGCATTCAGATTCTCGCTCTATAGGCTCAAGGCCGACTCTAAGGCTCCTTTGCTAGTAAAATTCTTGGAAAATCTTTCATACAACCCCATTATAAAGCATTTTATTCCACCTGAAAAAACAAATAAGTATAAAAAGGTTGACGCAGCCCTTTTTGCTGCAGGTCGGCCGTTAAACATCACTCCAAGAAGTTTTTTTGCTTTAAAAGTAGTTATTGTATTGGCTGTTTTGCTTATTGGACTTTCCAGTTTTCTTGTTGGGCTTTTGCCTTCATTGATTGAAGGATTAACAAATCTGATTTTGGGGCAGGAGGCCATCTCGAGTACTGTTAAAGCCGCTGGCGAAAATCTTCGATACGAGATTTCTCAGATTAGCGGCGGCATGATAATTAACGAAACTTCTCATAACACAATTTCCAAGCTGCAGGTTCTTTCCTCGACTCTAGTAAGAGGAGCTTTTATTTCACTACTCCTTTATTTTTTGCCGGATTACTTGCTATCCTATTTAGTTTCGCAACGAAAGAAGAATTTTCTCGAAGAGCTTGCTACTGTTCAAAATTGCCTCGTCTTGATGATGGAGGCTGGGACAACTTCGATATATGAGGTGCTGAAAACTTTATTGCCTATCGTTAATTATCTTAAGCCTCACTTTACAGCCTGCATCAACGAATACAATATAAACCCCGAAGAAGCAATAGACAACTTGGCCAGAAGGATAAACACAAAAGAATTCGACATAATCGCACGTGCCATGACCATTATGATAAGCACGGAGAATTCACTTTCTATGAAAGTCACTAATAGCATACTAGATCACTACAGAAAGATGAGATTGCTGCAAATCGAAGAAAGCATCAAGAAAAAGCCCGTGTATTTAACTTTAGTCATGCTACTACCACTGTTGAGTTTTGCCATTATATGGCTGACTCCCTGGATATACAATTTCTTTAAAGTTACACGACTGGACTTACTGTTTTAAAAAAATATTGCGTGAGGAGGTGAGATTAAAAGATAGAGTAACCTTGCAACTCAAAAATAAGACGTTGAACTAATTTATTTCAAGGAGGGGTCGTCAGTGATGAAAAAATTCCTGAAAAAATTATTAGGTGACAAGGCGGGAATTCAAACATTTGAAGCTATCATCATAGCCGTTCTTACAGCTGCACTTGCACTAGGCGCCGTAGGGATAATCGGTAATAAAGTTAAGAGCGATGCAACTAATAACACAAATACAATTTCTTCGCAAACTACCAGCTTACTAGGCGATCTATCGTCCACTTCTAGTCCATAAAAACATTTACCGAACATAAACATAAGTGATGAAAGTTGGAACATTGGAAGACAGTTATACTA
>DATCKK010000533.1:0-4079 GCA_036562325.1 Cytophagaceae bacterium
GTATATGGTTATGCACAGTTTATGCTGGTAATATATTTTTTTAAAATATTTCAGAAGAGAAACAGAAATAGCAATAGTCGCGATAAACTGAGTGAGCCGGAAATACCTTACAAGGAGGCTTAATTATTTTATACAAGAACACTGGAGATTTCAGTTTTATTAATAAACAGAAACCTCCAGAGATAGAACAGAAGGCATTATATTTCCATTATTTTAAAGAATCTCTTAATAAAGTCTTTAAATGTATTGATATTTAAAGGCTTTATCATATATTCTTTTATCTGCTTTTCATTTTCTGCCTTTTCAATATCCGTCAAATCTGTGGAAGAAGTAAGAATAACGACTTCTATATCTAATCCAGTTTTTTTGAACTCTTCCATGAAAGTCCAGCCGCTCATTTCGGGCATGTTCAAATCCAGAAAGATAAGCTCTGGCTTTTTGAGGGACAGGTTTTTCAAATCATCCAACGCATCTTTGCCATTGGTAAATGTTTTAACTTCCACATCAGGATGAAGCCGTTGGATCAATGTAGAGTTCATTATATTCGACATGGGTTCATCGTCTATAAAGAAGATTAATGTTTTGTCAGAATTTTTCATAGCTAGTTGGTTTTAAATTAAAATATAAACATTACATAATCTCTTTTATTTAAGTTTTTTATACCCTCTCTCCTGAATATACAAAGTTAAAAATGTAGGGATGTTCTTTTGAAATGAAAAGTGGAAGTGAATTTGTGTTTGATTATTAGGTTGTTATGGTTGTGAAAGACTAAAAAATGTGTAAAAGATACACCACCTTAACTTATATACGGAATGATTGATAAAAAGTTAGTTATTCAGGAATAGTTTCTATTAATCTATAAGGATGATTTTTAGATAATTAGTTTTAGTTTTTATAAAAATTTATATTATTTGTTTTGACAGGTTAGGATTCCTAACTAAATTAGTGTCGGTAATATTGCCATAAACTAAAACATTCTGTATGAGTAAATCAATTTTTTATCATGCCGGTTGTCCTGTTTGTGTGAGTGCAGAACAGGATATTGTTAACTTAATTGGTGCAAGCAATGTTGAAATCGTTCACATTGGAGAGGATAAGAGCCGCATATCCGAAGCGGAAAAAGCAGGTGTAAAGTCTGTCCCTGCTCTATTAACGCCAAATGGAAATGTTCTTCATATTAACTTTGGTGCTTCTATAGAAGCAGTGAAAGGCGAATAAACCTCAATTATATAGTTTAAGGAATCATCAACCAGGATGGTTCCTTAAACTATTTCAATATGTTCTATTAATGTGGTATTCCGGAAAATAATCCTGAAGGGTTAACTTTATTATTAAAAATAATGAAGATATATTTAACATCTATTCTGCTGGCTTTGGCTATGTGGTCTAATGCTCAATCTCCAATTAACAATAAATCTAAAACAAAAATGAAAGTAGCTGTTTGGGATACTTATGTAACCAAGCAAGACGGAAGTGTTATGCACTTTGATATTATTGCTCCTGAGGAAGTAAAAGATACAACCATTATTTACGGGTATGGAAAAGAGTATATGAAGTTGAAAGGACAAGAGGGGCAACCTTTGACATCCGAAGAGTGTAGATTTTGCCATGTAAGAACCGTATATCCTGAGTGGGAGTCCGATATACAAAGGAAAGGTTATTATATTCTTGAAATGGAAAATTGTAAATAATATGGCATCCTCATTTAATCTCAAGCACCAAAATAAAAATATCGACAGTAAGATTGTTGTATCACTCGAGAGGATTAGTGAAGCATTCAGAGTGCTTTTGTGGGAAGAAAGCAAAGAGCACTCACTAAGTCCGATTCAGGTTCAAATTCTTATTTTCCTGTTGTGTCATTCGCGGGATAAAGGTACCATAAGCTATCTTGCGAATGAGTTTAATATGACCAAAGCTACCATAAGTGATAGTGTAAAGGTACTTTTAAATAAAGGGTTGGTTGAGAAATCATTTGAGGGAAGTGACTCGAGAAGTTTTATTATTTTATTAACTCCATCTGGCCAGGCTATTGCCAAAAAGACCTCACTTTTTGCGGGAAAGCTTGAGAAGCCACTCGCTAATTTGACCCAGGCACAGAAGGAGATAATGTTGAATGGGCTTTTGAATTTGATTTATGAATTAAATCAGGGAGGTATTATTACATTGCAACGCATGTGTTTTACCTGTGATCATTATCGACATCAAAAAGGGGGGCACTATTGCAATCTTATACAAGCCCAACTGCGCAATGAAGAACTTAGGGTAGACTGCCCGGAGCATGAACTGAAACAATGAAAGAGATACTTCAAAACTTAAATATTATTAAAAAACGAATTTCTACTGCTTGTGAGCAAGCGGGAAGGAATTCGGAAGAAATTAAATTGTTATTAGCTACGAAAACAGTATCTCCGGATAAAATAAAAGCAGTATTAGAGGCTGGTGAATTCCTCATTGGTGAAAACAAAGTGCAAGAGTTGAAAGAAAAGCATGATGCTCTTCGTGCTGTTCCTCATGAAACACATTTTATCGGTCATCTGCAAACCAATAAAATCAAAGATGTTTTGAAATATGCAGATTGTGTGCAATCCTTAGATCGTTTGGTATTAGCAGAAAAACTTCAACATCGTTTGGAGGCGGAAGATAAAACGCTGAATGCCTTTATTCAGGTCAATACTTCTTATGAACCAAGTAAATTTGGTGTTGATCCGGAGGAGGCTTTGGGTTTTGCTATGAAGGTTCGTCAATATGACCGTATTAATATTAAAGGCTTAATGACTATTGGTTTATTTTCTGCGAAGGAAGAGCAGGTACGAAAATGCTTTCGTTTATTAAAAGAGTTGCAATTAAAGTTTTTAGATAGTGGTATTGATGCTTTTGAACTTTCCATGGGGATGAGTAATGACCTGGAAGTTGCTATCCGTGAAGGAGCAACTATGGTAAGAGTAGGCACAGCCATATTTGGAGTCCGTAAATATCCGGACAGTTACTATTGGAACGAAAATAGCTAATAAATTTCCCTCTTAAGTCAATTGTAAGCGAGAGTTGCAGTAGTCAGTAGTATGGTTTGACTTTTACTAATTCGTCAATAATACCACTGACAGTGATATAATTTTATGCACTTCTTTGCTTTGTCCTGCATTAACCACCGGATAATTGTTTCTGAATATATCTGTTAACCCCGTGCTGTATCTTGCCTGAAGTGCTAATTGAGAAGAGAGCATATAACTTGCACCAATATTGAGACCCAGGTCAAATGTACTAACCGGATTTCGGTCCGGGAATTGACGATCTTTGACTCTGGTATGTATGTGTTTTCTGAAGTTGGGAAATACATCTTCATCTCCATATTTAACATTTTCAGAAAGGGTATAAACGATTTGATTTCCTATAATTGATTTATTGTATACTGTAGTTTCACCTTTTCTTTTACCAGAAAGCCGTATACCCAGGCTTGGCCCCATTTCAAATATAAATCTTTTAGAAGCAGGGAAGGTAAACATTAGTGGCATATCCAGATAGGTGAATTTGTTCTTATAGTTTGTTTCTACGGTATAGATAATCGTATTGAGAAAGAAGCTGTCAGTAGCTGTTGAAGAGTACCGATTCCCTTTTTGGGAAATAAGCATTTCAAATCTTACTCCGGGCCTATCTTTATATCCACCAAATGTCAACCCGGCAACAAATCCCGGCTTTGATTTGCTGCTTATATCATAGTCAGCCTGGTAACCGGATATAGTTGAATAGTTGATACCCGCTTTAAATCCTGTTTGGGCCATTGCCAATCCAGGTAATAGGATAACCAATATGTATGTTAAAAAATATCTCATTGCTGTTTATATTTTATTATTATAGCCCCAGACTGATTTATCTTTGAATATATATTGAATATATTTTCTCCTCCTGATGGAAGAATGTAGCTGATAGAAGCAGTGTTAGGAGGCTCGGTACCTTCGTTATGTGCGAAGATAATTACATAGTTTGGTTGATTTGGCTTTAAGGTTACAGTGATCTTATCTTTTTGTTTAGTCAAACCATGGTTAGAAAGGATCAACTCCTCGTTCAAATAAACAGAGATAGAG
>DATCKK010000123.1:0-1568 GCA_036562325.1 Cytophagaceae bacterium
GAATAATTATATTTGCATTATGAATAAAAAAGTTATACTGATAATTATGGACGGATGGGGGATTGGTTCCAATCCGGCTGTTTCTGCAATTGCTAAGGCAAATACAGAGTTTTATGATTCTATACTGAAAAACTATCCTAACGGAAAACTGGAAGCATCCGGACTGGCTGTCGGATTACCGGAAGGCCAAATGGGAAATTCGGAAGTTGGGCACATGAATTTGGGAGCAGGAAGAGTAGTATATCAGGATCTTGTAAAAATTAATAAAGCAGTTACCGAGAAAACACTTGATAAAGAACCTGTATTGGTGGAGGCATTAAATTATGCTAAAGCCAATAATAAAAAAGTACACTTCATAGGCCTTGTATCTGATGGAGGAGTTCACTCTCATATTGATCACTTAAAGGGGCTATGCACCATTGCTCATAATTTTGGTTTGAAAGATGTTTTTGTTCATGCATTTACAGATGGCCGTGATACTGACCCTAAAGGTGGTTATAACTATCTGAAAGACCTGCAAGAGCATTTACAGAAAACAACAGGAAAAATAGCCTCAATTGTTGGAAGATATTATGCAATGGACCGCGATAACCGTTGGGAAAGAGTAAAACTGGCTTATGATGTAATGGTTAAAGGCGATGGTAAAAAAACCAAAGATCCGCTTGCCGCTGTAAAAGCTTCTTATGAAGAAAATGTGACCGATGAGTTTATTAAACCGGTAGTTATAGTTGATCAGGATGAAAAGCCATTGGCAAAGATTGAGCAGGGGGATGTCGTACTTTGCTTCAATTTCCGAACTGACCGTGGTAGAGAGATTACTCAGGCTTTGACTCAGAAAGATTTCCCTGAGCAGGATATGAAAAAGCTGGATCTTTACTATGTAACGATGACCAACTATGATGAAACATTCCAGAATGTTAAAGTAATCTTTGATAAAGATAACCTGACTAATACACTGGGAGAAGTATTGGAAAAAGTAGGCAAAAAACAGATTCGTATTGCAGAAACAGAAAAATATCCTCACGTTACTTTCTTTTTTTCAGGAGGTAGAGAGGAGCCGTTTCAGGGAGAGTCCAGGATATTATGTCAATCGCCGAAAGTTGCTACATATGACCTGAAGCCCGAGATGAGTGCCAATGAAATTAAAGATAAGATTATTGTTGAGTTGGCCAAAAAAGAAGTTGATTTTGTGTGCCTGAACTTTGCCAATCCTGATATGGTGGGCCATACCGGTGTTTTTGAAGCAGCAGTGAAAGCGGTGGAGACCGTAGATGCATGTACAAAGGCCGTAGTAACGGAGGGATTGAAGAACGGTTATACTTCAATTGTTATAGCGGATCATGGTAATGCTGATGTTATGATTAATGAAGATGGGTCGCCGAATACGGCACATACCACCAATCTTGTTCCGTTTATCCTGGTGGATAATGAGTATAATAAGCCTGTTAAAGATGGTAAACTAGGCGACATCGCTCCTACCATACTTGAGCTGATGGGTATTCAAAAGCCAAAAGAAATGACAGGAGAAAGCTTATTGTAAGATCTCTTTATTAAATAAATGTAAGAAA
>DATCKK010000128.1:0-2904 GCA_036562325.1 Cytophagaceae bacterium
TTCTAACACTCCCTGGTCTGCCAGCCGCTGATAAATTGATTTTATTGCCAGCCACTGTTCACGTGCTTTTGCTTTATCAAGCCTTCCTGTATTTCCTTCCATGTGTGGATTTTTGACATCGATAATGTCAAAATAGTCCGGTGTAGTCATTAATACTTTCTTCGGTTCTACTCTGGAAGGAACATCATCAATAGAAAAGTTCAGATTTTCAGAGGAATAAACTTTGTTTTGTATAAAAGTCATAAAATAAAAGCTTTTATGGTTTAACGAAAATATTTTTACTTGAGTTTGAATGGCCTTGAACAGGCTATAAATGCCGGGAAAAACAAATTCCTGTTTGTTTTGTTCCTGAAAATACTCTTAAATTATATTCACTTTATAATTGTATTGAACGTATGGAAAAGTTACTAATCGCTTCATGCTTGTTGCTTGTTCTTTCCCAATGTCAGGAAGGTAATAAGAGTAGCCGGCAAACTAACAGTCTTACAGAACAGCGGGAGGAGAAAAAGTGTATTGATGAATCAAAAATAGACAGTACTGCTTTATGTATTCAGATCTATAACCCGGTATGCGGGTGTGATGGCAAAACTTACTCCAACTCATGTGTGGCCGAAAATGCCGGGTTAACTTCATGGACAGAGGGAGAGTGTGAGTAGTATTACCTCAGAACTAAGGAATTAATAATATTGTTACTTTTTTCTGAAGATTTGCTAATCTGGTTAATTCTTCCCCTGATTTTTATTTATCTTTGTAATTGGGTAACACTGGAAATCCATGTTAGAAAAATTAGAAGACATTAAGAAAAGATTTGAGCAAGTTTCTGAGCAAATCGTTCAGCCGGATATAATGGCTGATATGAAAAAATACTCTGCTTTGATGAAGGAATATAAAGAGTTGGATAAAATAGTGGTGGAGTATAAGAAGTACAAAGATATTCTTAGCAATATTGACAATGCTAAAAAAGTAATTGCCACGGAAAAAGATCAGGAATTTCGGGAAATGGCCAAAATGGAACTGGACGATTTAGTTCCTCAGAAAGAAAAACAGGAAGAGTTGATTAAGGAAATGCTTATTCCGAAAGATCCTAATGACAGTAAGGACGTGATTGTGGAAATCAGAGCAGGAACAGGTGGCGATGAAGCCGCGATATTTGCCGGAGATCTTTTCCGAATGTATCAGAGATTCTCTGAAAGAATGGGTTGGAAATTGCAATTGATAGATTTTACGGAAGGAACCTCCGGAGGATATAAAGAGATTATCTGTTCAATTTCTGGCGAGGACGTATATGGTAAAATGAAGTTTGAATCAGGAGTACACCGGGTACAAAGGGTGCCTGCTACTGAAACTCAGGGAAGGGTGCATACCTCTGCTGCCAGTGTGGCGGTACTTCCTGAAATGGAAGAAGTGGATGTGCAGATAAACATGAACGATATCCGAAAAGATACTTTTTGTTCCAGTGGTCCTGGTGGGCAGTCGGTTAACACTACGTATTCTGCTGTTAGGCTTACACACATTCCTACGGGTATTGTAGTACAGTGTCAGGATGAGAAATCTCAGATCAAAAACTTTGATAAAGCTCTAAAGCACTTACGTTCAAAACTGTATGATCTTGAGCTCCAGAAACATAATGAAGAAGTGGGTGCTCAAAGAAAATCTATGGTAGGAAGCGGAGACCGTTCGGACAAGATTAGAACATATAACTATCCGCAAGGCAGGGTAACGGATCATAGAGTGGGATATACTGTTTATAACCTGCCAAACGTTATGGATGGCCACATTGAAGATTTTATCGAAGAGTTAAGAATTGCAGAAAATGCTGAAAAACTGAAAGAGGGAGTAAAATAATCCATGAACAGTTTTTTCGTTAAAACATAAATAATGAGGGTATAATTGCCCTCATTTTATTTATATGAAGAAATATCTAATTTTCATTTTATCCTTTACCATCTTTTTTTACATTTTTTCCTGTAAAAAGTCTGAAGAAATAGATCCTTCAAGAGCTCTTACTTTTTCAAGCGACACAATATTCTTTGACACTATATTTTCTTCCATTCCTACTGCTCACAAAAAATTAACCGTTTATAATAAAGGAAAGTCCAAACTTACTATTGACCGGATATGGTTGGCAGGAGCAGCTGGTTCTGCATTTAAAACAATAATAAATGGTCAGATAACAGACTTCCAGGAAGCTGTGCCTTTGAATGGTGGCGACAGTTTATTCATTCTAATTTCGGTAAATCTGAACCCGCAAAATCTTTCCAATCCTTATATAATCTCAGACTCTGTGATGTTTTCGGTTAAACAAAGAGAGTATAAGGTGCGGTTAAAAGCATATGCGAGAGATGCGATTTTTTTAAATAATGCCATCATTGAATGTAATTCTGTATGGACAAACAAAAAACCATACGTGATTTATAACTCTGCAACGGTTTCGCCCGGATGTACTTTGACCATAGAAAAAGGGGTTGAAGTGTATTTTCACGACAAATCAGAATTGAAAATAGAGGGAACATTGATTGTCAATGGGAAGAAAGATACCATTGTGACTTTTGCAGGAGATAAGCTGACTAAGGGTTATGAAGAGTTGGCCGGCCAATGGAATGGTATTGTTTTCAAGAGCACCAGCAGAAATAATAAAATTTCGTATGCCTTTATTAAAAATGCCGTAGATGGCCTCAGGAAGGAAGCAGTGGCAGATAATGATACTATTCCTGAGTTGACAGTTAACAATACTTTCATAAAAAATATGTCAGGTTATGGAGTACTGGCTTATGCCAGCGATGTATACCTGGTAAATACGGTGATTACTAACTGTGTTAAAAATGCCTTTGCCGGTTTGGGTGGTGGTAACTATCATTTTGACTTTTGTACTTTCGCTAATTATTCATACGATTTTTTCAGAGA
>DATCKK010000130.1:0-8602 GCA_036562325.1 Cytophagaceae bacterium
GAGTAGGCTGTTCTTCTGTTGTTGGCCAGGTGAATTTTATATCCTCCGGTAACGGCAAACTTTCCGGGGAGCCGGGCTACTCCTTTATCAAAAGATTGATTGGGAAGGTTTAAATGATGGCCAGATAATCCGATCCATAGATTTTTTGAATAAAAAATACCACCTGTTGCAAGGTCTACATAATGTATTCTTTGTCCGCCGAAATCAGTACTGGGGTCTTTGGTGTATCCTGTAACATCATTGAATTCGCGAGGATACATAAGGTTGGCATAGTTAAGATATCTTGTTACATAGCTTCCCTGTAAGCCTGAACGTAGTGTAAGGGTAGGGGTGATGTGCAATTCATAAGCATACATGGCTGAAATTTCTGTAGAGCTTATCGTATTGCTACCCTGGAAATCTTGTATAGCCATAAGGCCTACACCACTTTTTGCATTAGCAAAATACTTATCAAAAGATGCGACAGATGTTATGTATTTTGCATCTAACCTGGGCCATTGTATCCGTTGATGAACTGTTGCCCTTGATTCATGGGAGCTTCCCGCAAACGCCGGATTCTGATACAATGGTACATTGTAGAATTGTGAAAACTGTATGTCCTGGCTGAATACTTTATCTACCGATACTAATAAAGTTATCAGCGAAAAAAATAGAAGATATTTCAAGTTGTCAAAAATCATACTTTAATAACAAGTGTTAATAAAAGCTGAAATATCCCATATTCTTTTTGGAGTTTCTTCCTCCGTTAGCGTTAAGGCGTTGTAAGTATGCGTTTTGACTCTTTTTGTATTTTTCTGAATTTATTTTGTTCGCTTTTTTAACTTTTAAAGCATTGGCAAGAGATTTATCAACAGTTACATCATTAGTTTTTACAGCATACTTCTGGCTTTGGTGGTATCTGTTTCTTTTATAGCTTGTTTTTACTTTCACATTTTTAGCCTGACTTCCGCTGGTAACCATGTTAGCATTTGAAGACTTTCTGTGGCTCATTTTGCTGGTTGATTTTCCTCCTGCACAGGAAAATAAAAGCATTCCTCCTAATAATATCCAAATTAAGTTTTTCATTTACAGTGATATTGGTTGTTCTTAGTAGTATACGAAAAATGCACTATAATGGGTGCGATTTAACGCTATTAATAATGGGAATGTGGATAATATTTATTGCATAGTAAAGTGTCCGGATTTAATGTTTTAGATAAACTATAACTATATGAATGGAAATAGAGTATAAATACTTTAGTTTACTTTGCATACTATGCGCTTTATTTTTATAAAACAATCGGCTATCATAACAGTATTAATTATGCTGTTTTCTTTGGATTCTCCTGCTCAGGATATCCAATTTTCCCAATTTTATGCGGCGGCTTTATATCAAAATCCTGCTTTTGCAGGAACGACTCATAATGTAAGAGCAATCCTACATCAAAGAATTCAATGGCCTAAATTAAATTCTAAATACATGACTTCTTTGTTGTCGGTAGATAAATATTTTGCTAATGCAAGAAGTGGGGCAGGATTGATGTTTATCAAAGATTATCAGGGAGGAACGAATATAAGCAGTACGGAAATAGGAGCAATGTATTCGTATGAAATATATCTTAACTCACGATATACTTTTCGTCCCGGATTACAACTAAATTATGTAACCAGGTATGTAAATTATGCGGATGCTCGTTTTCCACACGGCCATAATGACGATGGCTTTCAGGGTAATTATATTGATTACGGAAATTCAAGAGTGCATTTTGCAGATGTTTCGACAGGAGGTATTTTTTATTCCGATAAACTTTGGATTGGATTTTCTGCACATCATATCAATACTCCAAATCAATCTGTTTTTGGAGAGGTAACGGATTTGCCTGCTAAATTTGCGTTTACGGGAGGATACAAGTTTTTATTATCTAATTCCGGATTTAAAACTACTTATGATCAGAAAGAGGTCAGTATTACCCCTACGGCACATTATAAGTTTCAGGGAAAAGCTGACCAATTGGATATAGGAATATATGGTGTTTATGACCAGTTAAAGGCGGGATTCTGGTACAGAGGTATTCCAGTAAAAAAATTGAAACAAGATTTACATAACAATGAATCATTGATTTTTTTAGTTGGATGGAAATACCAGAGTTATGCGATCTCTTATAGTTATGATTTCGGAATATCGAAACTGGCAACTATAAGGACCGGTGGAGCGCATGAAATTAACCTTACTATTATTCCTAAGCCATCTCACAAAAAGCATAAACCAATGCGAAGATTGCCTTGTCCAAGATTTAGAGATACGGATTAAAGGAGAATAGTAAGTTAAGTTTTTGGTTATAAGAAGGCTTGAAATAAAGCCTTTTTTATTTTGTTCCTGGTGGTTTAAAATTTAAAAGTAATATTAGAAAGCTATTGTTTTTTGTTGAAACTGATTGGTATAATTAAATAGAGAGTTTTTTTGATGTGAATAATAACAGTGATTATTAGAGTCGTATTTAAGCTCTAATATATTTAATTGATAACTCATTTTTTATTTTATTTCAGCTTTTAAGCTTACATTAAGTTCTACTTTGTTACATTTATTTTAGTGGAATAAATCTGTATTTAAAGTGGCGAAGTTATAAAAGCCAATCAGAATCAAAGCTTCTTCTAATGCTTATTGATTGTTAACTTAATTTACTATAGGTTTAAACTATTTTTGCACTAAAGTAATGCTTCTATTCTGTCAGATTTAATTAGATTTTCAATCTTAAAATATCTTCTATCCGCTGGTAGCATCCTCCTTATCTTTGTTGTTTGGCAGGAGAGGTATTGATAAGAAATGTAAGGTATTAAGGCCTCTCGGTTAAATGGATAGTTTGTGAGGAAACTCATTGGTACATCAATAATAATGTAACTATTTGATTAAAATCTAATTTAATGATGTTTACATCAATAGGTTGCTATATTATTTCACTAACTAACCCCATTGGATTTTAAAGAAGATTAAAGGGGGGATGATTATTTATAGTTGCGTTTAATTGGTTGGATTTGTTGATATAACAAGGTTTGGGCAGGATAATATGTTTAAAAATAATAAACCCTATAAGACATACATCTGATAGCTTATAGGGTTTATTTTAATATATTTTTATGCTTACTACTTCACGACCGTTACACTTCCTTCCTGTCTATGTGGCCCTTTATATTCTTCAGTGATACCTTCATAAGTAACGATCCATGTGTATTCGCCAACCGGTACTATTTCTCCCAGATATTTTCCATCCCATGCGTCGTATCTGTCTTCACTATGGAAGATGATTTCACCCCATCGGTTGAATACTGTTATTTTGAAGTTGGTAAAGTATTTACCAAATATGGTTAAATATTCATCTGGCCCGGATTTTCCCGGGGTAAAGATGTTTGGTACAAATACTTTAGGTGGACATACATCGAATACTTCTGTGCTATCAATTACATAACAATTGTTTTTATTGATAATAGTTACATAATGCATTCCTGAAGAAGTAGCAAAGGTAGTCTGGCTACTATCTCCTGTTTCATGCCAGTAATATTTATATCCATCCCCGCTTGTGGCTTCCAGTGTAATTCCATTTTTATCATCCGGACAGAATTTTACCAGATCCGGCATGTCAGACCTTGGAAGTGCATTATAAGTAATAATTACATCATTGCTATTAACACATTCACCTATGCTAACTATGCTTGTATACTTTCCGGCAGAGTTAACTCTTAAAGTATCGTGGGTGCTTGTCAGAGTTTGTCCTTCTTTTTCCCAGATAAATGAAAGCTGAAGATTGTCGTAATTGGTATAGTTTGAAGGCCTCGCATTTAACACAATCTCATTTCCTTCACAAACACTGGTGTCGCTTAGTGAAATGTCCGGTACCGGAATACCATAGACAATGAGGCTGTCTTTTTCCTGGCATCCGTTGCCATCGGTTACGGTAACCATATAAACATTGGTATCAGCCAGAGCAACAATGTTTGAAGGATTGCTGGTGCCTACGGTTGTTGAATTAGCTTTCCAGATATAGTTAAATGTAGGAGTGCCTGATACATTTGCATTTAGTGATACATTATTACCAATGCAGGCGATTTTATCTGCTCCGACATCAATAACAGGTAGCGCATGAACTTCCGAAGTATCAGAGTTAGCGCAGCCTCCTACCGCATACACTACTACAAAACTTCCCGGGTTAGCTACACCAATTACCGGTTTATTTTCTCCGGCTAAAACCCTGTTGTTATGATACCACAGGTATTCGCCAGGATAAGGAGGAAGGTTGCTTGCCATTGAATTGATGATCAATGTGTCGGCAAAACAAAACTCTTCAATCATGTTAAATACCGGAGGTGTAAGACTATAAATATTTACGGTGTCATAAGAGAAACAACCTCTATGGTCGGTAACTTTTAATATGAAGGAGGTGTCAGAATTAGCCTGAACATTGGTATTTGCCAAATTGCTTATGACGATACCGTTACCAGTTGACCATTGATAAGTAGTATTAGGGATGATCTTCGCTACCAGGTTAGTGTTTCCACCTATACACACAAATTGGTCTTTTCCGGCATTGGCTTCCGGCATTGGAGTTACATGTAATGTTATACTGGTGCTTACCGGGTTACATGTACCATTACCGGTAGAGGTAGCTGTAATAGTAACCACAGAAGCGGCAATGTCGGCAGCTGAAGGGTAATAAACAGGATTAAGTACAGAGTTATTCGGAGCGAATGTACCTGTTCCTGAAGTTGTCCACTTAATACCGGATGCATGAGTAACAGTTCCTGTAAGAGCCACTCCGTTAGTATAAACACATGGAGAAGACGATACCGCCGTTACAATCGGTTGTGGTTTTATGGTAAGAAGCATTGTGTCACTTACTGCATCACACAATCCGTTTCCGGTAGTTGTCAATACCAATGTTACCAGGCCGGTAGCTTTATCGCCAGCAGATGGAATGTAATTGGCATTTAATGCAGTAGCACTTGGTGTAAATGTTCCACTTCCCAAAGTAGTCCACAATGCGCCAGTTGCATTAGCTATCTTTCCTGTTAAAGGAACAGAACTTGCATCGGCACAAATAACCCTGTCAGGCCCTGCATTTACTGTTGGAGCAGGAGTGAGAGTAAGCTTTACCTGATCTTTTGCTTCATTACAATTTCCATTACCGGTAGTTGTCAGAGTAAAGTTTATAACTTTGGTTATGCTGTCTTCAGGTGCGGGTATATACACTGCATTCAGGGCAAACTGGTCAGGAGAGAAGGTTCCTTTACCAGTGGTAGTCCATTCACCTCCTGTAGCAATGGTTACTTTACCATTTAGATTGACAGAAGCAGCATCGGCACATTCTATGATATCGCTACCCGCATCGGCAGTTGGTGCTTTGGTGTAAGTGATTTTCATAGAATTGGAAACCGGATTACATGTTCCATTTCCTGTAGTCGTTAAGGTCAGGTAGGTAGTTCCTAGTAACCTTTCAGTGGTTGATGGTATGTAATTGGTAGTAAGTGCAGTATGAGTAGGTGCGAATAGACCTGTTCCTGAACTTGTCCATTCACCTCCTGTAGCAACTGTAATATTGGCACTAACCGGAATAGAAACAATATCGGCACATACGGTTGTGTCATTGCTTACCATAACAGTAGGAGCAGGCGTAATAGTGGCCTCCATCGTATCGGATACTGCATTACAGAATCCATTGGCTATTGTTGTTAATACAAATACTACCTTTCCGGAATTTTTATCATTACCTGTTAGTGTGTATAAACCTTTTAGGTCTGTTGGGTCGGAGAAAGTACCTGATCCGTTACTTGTCCATATACCACCTCCGGCATTTTTAACTGAACCGTTCAATTGAATAGTGGCAACGTCAGCACACAGAGTCTGGTCAAATCCGGCATTAACATCCGCCAGAGGTGCCGGATAAATGGTAATATTCATTACATCTTCAACTTGTTTACACATTCCATTACCTGTGCTTGTGAGGGTTAGGATAACACCTCCATTTGCATGGTCGGAAGCCGAAGGAATGTATTGCGCATTAAGCGTATTGGCATCTGGTGTAAATGTACCAGTACCTGAAGATGTCCAGGTTCCACCTGTTGCATGGTATATGTTGCCAGATAAAGTTACAGAGTTTTCATTCGTACATATGATGTCATCGCTTCCGGCGTTAACAACCGGTGCAGGTGATATGTTAATGGTTAAACTGTCGGTTACTGCAAGACAAGTTCCGTTAGCTACTGTAGTCAGATACAATTTAACAGTACCTGCTGCAGTATCAGCTGCTGAAGGTATATAGGCAGTATTGGCCAGGTTAGCAGACGGAGTAAAGGTACCGCTACCGGAAGTTGCCCATTCTACACCTCCTGCCACTGTGTACTTTCCGGACAAGGAGATAAAAGAAGTGTCTGCACAAACAGGTTGATCAGATCCTGCATCTACCGTTGGGGCAGAGATAATACCTATGTTTAAGGTGTCAGAAACTGGCTTGCAGGAACCGTTTCCTGTACTGGTTAATACCAATGTTACTGACTTTGATGTGGTATCTGCATTCGTTAGGGAATAAGTGGTGTTAAGTGAATTGATTGCTGCAATAGAACCATTTCCTGTAAGGATACTCCATTCTCCTCCGGTAGCAATCGTTACTGATCCTTTTAATTGAACTGTTCCTGCATCTGCACACACAATTTGATCCAGTCCTGCATTTACAGTTGGTTTTGGTGTAATGGTGATAGTTAAGTTCTCAGTTACTGCATTACAAGTTCCATTACCGGTACTTGTAACGAAGATATTAACAGACCCAGCGGCAATATCATTGGCAGATAAGGTATATGAAGTATTATTGGAATTTGGAGCAGAGAAAGTACCAGAGCCGGAAGCTGACCATGTTACTCCTGTTGCGATAGTGGTAACAGCACTTAAACTAATGGCACTGGTATCTTCACATACAATCTGGTTACCACTGGTTGTGATAGTTGGAGTTTCTGTGAATGTTATCGTTAAACTATCCTGTACGGCGCTACAAGTACCATTACCTGTGGTTGTTAAGTATATTTTAATAGAGCCTGATGTTTTATCCGCATCAGTAAAATAATAGGATGTACTTAACGAGTTATTATTTGGAGTAAAGTTTCCTGTACCACTGCTAGACCACTCTCCACCCATAGCAGAGGTTACTACGCCATGAAGAGGCAGAGCAACGGCATCTTTACAGATACTTGTGTCTGAACCGGCATAAGCTGTTGGGCCGGTAGAGAATGTTATGAGCATGGTATCACTTACGGCAGTACAATTTCCATGTCCTGTGGTAGTAATCACCAGTTTTACAAATCCAGCTGTACTGTCAGCAGGTGAAGGTAAATAATCAGTAACAAGCGATGTGGTATTAGGAGCGAATGACCCGCTTCCTAAAGTTGACCACACTACACCGGATGCAATTGTAACAGCGCCATTCACTCTGATACTGTCTGTACCGGCACATACGTTTTTGTCAGAACCTGCACTTACAGTAGGCGCAGGTGTAATGGTGATTTCCATATAGTCGGAAACCGCATTACATATTCCGTTACCGGTAGAAGTCATTTTCAAAATAACATTACCATCGATAATATCAGAAGCGGATGGAGTATAAGTGGCAGTTGCGGAATTTATATCAGAGAATGTACCTGATCCGGAAGTTTCCCATGTTACCCCAGTAGCCACACTGAATATACCATTTAATTGAAGTGGGCCACCATTAGCACAGATAGCGGTATCAGATCCCGCATTTAATACAGGCCCTGGTAATATATCAATCATTATAGTATCTTTTCCCGGAGCACAAGACCCGTCTGCAGAGGTAACGAGTATGAGCTCTACAAAGCCTGCGGCAACTTCGCTGGCAGAAGGAGTATACGATGCAGTTAATGATGAATTGTCAGGATAGAAAGTTCCACCTCCATTGGTCCAATATCCGGATGAACCGCTTCCTGACAAGGAAACAACCGGTACATTGGTAGCACAAACGGTTTGATCCGGCCCTGCATAGATAGGAGGTGCAGGTGTAAAGGTCATAACCATTGTATCGCTTTTCACCTGACAAGTTCCGTTTCCGGTGGTACTTACTACAAAGGTTACAGATCCTGCAGCGCTATCCGCCGGCGACGGTGAGTATTTCGGATTAAGTGTGTTCGGGCCAGGGGAGAATGTTCCTGAGCCTCCTATAGTTGACCAGCTTACACCTGTTGCAACAGTAACAGTGCTGCTGAGGGTAACTGTATCAATTCCAATACAAGCACTGATATCAGGCCCTGCACTTATTGTCGGAGCAGGTGTTATAAAGATGGTCATTACATCTTTTACTTCTCCACATGTACCATTGCCGGTAGAAGTAAGTGTCAAATTTGCTCTTCCATTGGCAATTTGAGAAGCTGAAGGAATAAAGGTAGCATTCAGATCCGTAGGACTTGGTAGAAATGTTCCCGATCCGGATCCAGTGCTCCAGATACCTCCGGAAGCATTAGCTATTTTACCATCCAGTACTATACCGTTTATGTCTGCACAAACTGTCTGATCTCCTCCGGCATTAACAACCGGTACAGGATTTAAGGTAAGCGTTAGTGAGTCTTTAAC
>DATCKK010000131.1:0-18240 GCA_036562325.1 Cytophagaceae bacterium
CTGTTATTGAAAACATCATTTCAACCATACAGGATCTGGAAATAAATAAATTCAAATTTGTAACAAGCCTTGAATCCAAACCTAAATAGACCATGGCAGAATTAAATACAGATAGTGGCGGCGGAGGCAGAAGAGGCGGGAAAGGAAGGAAGAGAGCAAATAAAGCATCAACCAAGATCGACATGACTCCTATGGTTGACCTTGCTTTTCTTCTTATTACCTTCTTCATGTTAACAACATCCTTTAGCAAACCTCAGGCTATGGATGTTAACATGCCGGATAAAACAGATGATAACCAGAAAATGGAAATCAAAGAATCAAGGACCATGACGGTGATACTTGGTGAGAATGATAAAATTTACTGGTATATGGGGTACCAAAACCCTGAAGTAAATGTAACGGACTTTTCCAAAGAAGGTATTCGTAATATAATTATATCCAAAGATCAATCGATTAAGGATGACTTAGTAGTGATCGTAAAACCAGGAAAAAAATCAAAATACAAAAACCTGGTAGATATACTGGATGAAATACATATTTCCGGAAAGAAAGTCCGCTATTCTATTTCAAAGATTACCGAAAGGGATCTTGAATTGATCAAGGATAAATAACTCTTTCAAATGCAATTTATATGAACAGCAAACCTAATTTTGATAACATTGTATTTGAAGATAGGAACAAAGCTTATGGAGCCTTCTATCTCAGAAAATACTATAAGAACAGCATTTTCAATGGATTTGTAATTGCCTCATTGATATTTACAGCGGGGTTATCATTCCCTCTTATATATACCAAGTTCATTGATAATGAAGTGAAGAAAGAAGAGTCGAAGGTGATAGTTGTGGATATGGTAAATATTGAAGAACCAATACCATTGCCACCAGAGCCGGAAGAAATAAAAGTACCGGAAAAAGCACCGGAAGTGGCCACTGCCAAAAACCTTGAACTGGAGGTAAAGCCAGACGAGCAGGTTCAAATTGAAGAAATACCTCCTACGGATGAAGAGATGAAAGACAAGCAATCCGGTACAGAAAATAAAGAAGGTTCTGACATAATAGAAGTTCCTAAAGAAGTAGAGCCTGCGCCTGTAATAAAAGATGAGGCCCCAAAGATTGAGACATGGGCACCTCAAATGCCGGAGTTTCCCGGAGGGCCATCCGAACTGCTTAAGTTCTTCAGCGAATATCTTGAATACACTCCACGCGCAGAAGCTGAAGGAATCGAAGGTACCGTGAGAGTAAGCTTTGTGGTAAATGTAGACGGATCAATCTCTGATGTTAAAATTGTAAAAGGCCTTGGATATGGACTTGACGAACAGGTTTTAAAAGCATTTGCCAAAATGCCTAAATGGAAGCCTGCTCAGAAAGGTGGAAAAGCCGTGCCTTTAAGAATGGTATCACCGGTAGTATTTACTCTTTATTAATTACAATATGATTCATAATATAATCCGACAATATAATCTGATCGTTCTTGCTCTACTGATTCTTCTTACTAGTTGCAATATCAGTAAAGAAGATAACAAAGGAGAACTGGAAGGCCGAATCAGTATTTCCGGTGCGTTTGCCTTATACCCGCTTGTGGTAAAATGGGGAAATGAATTTCAAAAACTACACCCCAATGTGAAAGTAGACATTACCGCCGGAGGGGCTGGCAAAGGAATCGCCGATGCTCTGCATGGCAATGTCAACCTGGGTATGGTTTCCAGAGATGTAGCAATAGAAGAAATAAATCAGGGCGCCTGGGGTATAACCGTTGCAAGAGATGCCGTACTTGCCACTACCAGCAGCACAAATCCTAATCTAGAAATTCTCAGCAAACGAGGTATCACCAGAGAGGAATTTAATAAGATATGGATAACGCAGGAAATAAAAACATGGGATGACCTGTTAAAGAATGGTTCTACCCATCCTATCATTAAATACAAAAGATCGGATGCGGCAGGTGCTGCTCAAACCTGGGCAAAGTTCTTTGACAAAACACAAGATGATCTTTCCGGTATTGGTGTGTTTGGCGACCCCGGACTGGCTCTGGCTGTAAGTAAAGATAAATATTCTCTGGGGTTTAACAACATTGCCTATGTGTATGACCTGAGAACACAAAAACCTTACGACGGACTTGCTGTAATTCCCATTGATTTCAATGGCAACGGAACCATTGACTCAACAGAAAATTTTTATAACTCCCACCAGGAGCTTGTAAATGCTATTGCCTATAACCAATATCCTTCACCTCCGGGTAGAGAATTGTATTTTATAAGCCATGGCCCTCCTAAAGACAAGCTGGTTATCGAGTTCTTTAAATGGGTATTGACCGATGGGCAAAAATATGTTCCTGAAATGGGGTATATAAAATTATCGCACCTGAAAACAGAAGCCGAATTAGAAATGCTTGAAAAGCTTATCGTTACGCAATAATCAATGTTCAAAAATTAATATATTAATAAACTTTAAATAAATAAGATTATGTCATTAAGATTAGGAGATATAGCACCCGATTTCGAAGCAGCCACTACAGAAGGCGTTATAAAGTTTCATGAATGGCTTGGTAATAGCTGGGGAATATTATTTTCACACCCCAAAGACTATACCCCTGTTTGTACAACAGAACTTGGGCAAGTAGCCAAACTAAAAAATGAATTTGAAAAGAGAAACGTAAAAGTAATTGCCCTGAGTGTAGATACGCTTCCTGACCATTTCGGCTGGATCAGTGATATCAATGAAACACAAAGTTGCTCAGTAAACTTTCCACTCATAGCAGATCATGACAGAAAGGTAGCTATACTTTATGATATGATACATCCAAATGCAAGTGAAAATGCTACCGTGCGTTCTGTGTTTATTATAGGCCCGGATAAAAAGATAAAACTTACCTTAACTTATCCTGCTTCTACAGGAAGAAACTTTGATGAAATTATCCGGGTTGTAGATTCTTTGCAGTTAACTGCCAACTACAGCGTGGCCACGCCGGCAAACTGGAAAGATGGTGAGGATGTTGTTATATTACCTTCTATAGCAGATGCAGATGCTGCATCCAAATTCCCCAAAGGGATGAACAGAATTAAACCATATCTTCGACTCACTCCGCAACCTAATAAATAAATTTTTTCATAATTTAAATTACTGTTTAATTGTAAAAGTTGTCTCTATCGAGGCAACTTTTGTTTTATACTGAATCAGATGTAAAGATGGAAACCATTCCAAGGCAACCAACAAAACAATGTGAATAATACAAAACAGAAATGGCATTTAAGATATTTTATCTTTTTTTAAAGTTTGGTTTTTTCACAATTGGCAGTGGCTATACGGTTATTCCTTTAATAGAAAAAGACATCGTTGGCAGAAATTGGATTTCAAGAAAAGAGCTTTATGAACTTATTGCTGTCACCGAATCATTACCTGGCGTATTTACCACCAATATTGCTGCCCTTATTGGTTATAAAGTTGGAGGACTTAAAGGTGGAATCTCTGCGGCCTTAGGAACTATCATTGCCCCTTTTAGTATCATCATTATAATTGTAATCTTTTTTACAAAATTCGAAGAAAACATTTGGGTAGCTAAAGCATTCAAAGCCTTACGCCCTGCAGTAGTTGCTTTAATTGTTGCCACTTGTTATACACTGGCTAAAGCCAATAAGCTAACACTTAGAACAGCCATATTACCGGCAAGTGCGCTTATATTAATGATCGCTTTCAAAGTATCTCCTATATGGATAGTAATCCTCGGTTGCATAGGAGGACTTCTATATGCTTTTAAACTTCGAGTATGATATTTATAAAATTATCCTGGGTTTTTCTTAAAGTTGGCATTTTTGGATTTGGAGGTGGCTATGCTATGCTTTCTCTTATACAAGACGAAGTTGTTACACGTCATCAATGGATGACGAATGAAGAATTTACAAACTTAGTAGCTATTTCGCAGGCAACACCGGGGCCTATTGGAATCAATACCGCTACATTTGTAGGCTATAGTGCAGTTAAAAATGCAGGCTACCCGCCTATTATTTCCATATTGGGTTCAATTATAACCACAATTATAGTTTGCCTTCCGGCATTCCTGCTAATCGTATTCATTTCTTATTCTTATATGCGATTCAGAAACAATGTATATTTCAACTCTATTTTAAAAGGAATACGGCCATTGAGCATGGCTCTTATCGGCTTTGCGGCATACTCTTTAATGACGCCTGAAAACTTTACAGATTATCTAAGCCCGGTGTTTTTTCTTGGGACTTTATTTTTATCAATACGATTTAAGTTACACCCTGTCTTACTAATATTGGTAATTTCTTTTATAGGTATTATAATTTATTAATAGCATCCTTAAGTGTAGAAGTTCATCAAATACTATTTATTAGTGCTACCCTTCGGTTTCACATTTGCATTATTAAGGAGAGCTTTCCCTTAGACTTTACCACCCATAAATTCTTTCTATTTTATAACTATCAATTAATCAGCGTCTTTTGAAGTTGACAAGCTCGTATTTTTAAGGTTTTAAAAAAAATTTCCTCCAACCGTTGCAATTAAAATAAAGCCATTTTATATTTGCCCTATAGATTTGATAGAGTATTCAATCTCACCACCATTTTGAATACTTATTGGCCCAATTGCCACACCACCTAAGCAATTGCGGTATACTGTAACCATTACCATAATCCTCTTAAAAGACATTAAAAGAACCTGAAGCATTAAAAACATTGCGCAATAAGAGGATGTCAACATATGCCTTCCGGCGAAAGCCAGGAATTTGTGTAACGGTGGTACATTACACTATGACCTTCCCTAACAGGAGGAAGGCTGTGTTGATAATTTCTCATCATGGTCCCGTGGCTGAGAGGATAGGCGGGAGTTATGGTAACTTCTTACGGTGGTTCGAATCCATCCGGAGACCTCTGAATAAATCAAGCTAACAACATTAAGAACTTACAGACAAGATTACTATAACCTTTACATTAAAGGTAATCCCAATTGCTAGTTATTTAATAAAGCATCATTACTGACATCCGGACAATCAGTTAGTGTACAATTAATCATAAAAGAATGAAAAATTACTATGACGAATTATACTAAGCTCATAAAAAATGTAATATACCTTCCCTTATCACGCTACCTCCGAAGGTTGTTGTTAAGAAAGAAGTATATCAAAGTCTATGTACCAGCAGCAGGTTATCGAAAAGCTACAGTAGCTTTAGGGTTTATGGTTTTGACACTACCTGCTTTGGGGCAAGATGAAATAACTGCCGACACACTTAGGTCTGATAGTTCTATAAATGTAATTCAACCATTAACCAATGAAGTTGCTACCATTTCTATTTCCGGTATCGTTAGAGACTCTGTTACTTCTTCGCCATTAGCCGGCGCAGTTGTAGTAATAGATGGAACCGAAGATGGCGCACTTACTGATTCATTGGGAGGATTTGAAATAAGTACAAGTAAAGAATTACCACTTCAACTCATAGTAAGTTATGATGGAGGGGCGCCTAAACACATCCCTGTGAATCAATTGCCAGTGGGGCCTATTGAGATCCTGTATCCTGCAGTAGCTCCTCAAACCCAGCAAATAGTGGTAGTAGGTTATGGTACATCGACCAAAAAAGATCTGATAGGTTCAATAACGAAAGTTTCATTAGAAGAGTCAAAGAACATTCCTGAAGCAAGTTTTGACTCTCAGATGCAAGGTAAAGCTGCCGGTGTACAAATCAACACCAATACCGGAGTGCCCGGTTCCGATGTGTTTATCAGAGTCAGAGGTACTACATCAATTAATGCAAGTAATGAACCTTTATATATTATCGATGGTGTCTTTGTAAACACGAACAGTTTGCAGGGGCTTGCACAGGAGAGAAAGACTTCACCGATAGCCGACATAAACCCTGCGGATATTGAAAGTATTGAAATACTAAAAGACGCTGCCGCCATCGCCATTTACGGATCAAGAGGAGCAAATGGTGTAATAATAGTTACAACCAAAAGAGGTGAATACGGACAAAAACCCAAAATAGAATTTAACACTTCACAAGGTTGGGCATGGGCTCCTAAAAACAGAATCTGGAAAACAACCACCGGTGAAGAACATGCATTGTTGGTAAATGAATACAATGCCAACATGGGAAAACCCCTTCCTTTCCGTCCTATTTCTGAAGGAGGAAGAGGATTACCAAGTGAACAGCCCACCTATGACCGAATGAGTATTCTGAACCGTACAGCAAGGCTCAAAAATTATGACCTGTCTATCAGCGGAGGTTCCAAAGATACCAGATACTATATAGGCGGAGGATATACCAACCAGGAAGCTATCTGGAAACCTATGAGCTTTGAACGTGCAAGCTTTAAGGTAAACATAGATCAGAAGCTGAATAGAAAAATATCTATAGGAACAAGCAACACTTTATCAAGATCCTTCAGAAACCAGGCACGGCCGGCCAATGGCGGAAACGGTACTCTGTTACAGGCATCCTTAAATATACCTACTTATCTTCCTATTTTTCTTGAAGATGGCACACCAGCCAAATGGGTAAATTTCGATAACATAGTAGTACTTACAGAAAAAGTAAATATAAAATCAACCAGTAATCACTATATAGGTAACTTCTATGTAGACGCCAATGTGTTGAAGAACCTAAAGTTCCGAAGTTCATGGAGTGTTGACTTTAATATGTTAGACGAAGAAGAGTATTGGGATACCAAGACATTATTAGGAGCCCCACCTACCAATGGACGAGCCACATCAAGTAAAACACAAGCTTCCACATGGATCAATGAACAAACATTAAGATACAGCAAAAAAATTGCAGGAAAGCATACAATAGGATTACTTGGTGGAAATACATTACAGGGAACTATTATTTCCAACACTACTGCCGGTGGTACCAACTTCCCTAACAACTCTTATACACAGATATCGGCAGCCGCCAACCAGACAGCAAGTCAATGGTGGACAAAAAGCACACTGGCTTCTTTCTTCACAAGAGCCGACTATAATTTCAGAGGAAAATATTATGTGGAAGCAACGGTACGTGCAGACGGCTCATCCCGATTCGGTGTGAATAATCGTTGGGCATATTTCCCATCCATCGGTGCTGCATGGAGAATTAAAGAAGAAAGATTCCTAAGTAATGTAAACTTCCTAAGCAATTTAAAGCTGAAAGCAAGTTATGGTAGCACAGGTAACCAGGCAGGTATCAATGACTTCGCTTCGTACGGATTGTGGAACGCAGGTTACAGTTATCCTGATAACACCACAGGAGGAGAAAGGCCTGGAACTGCACCACTACAACTGGCCAACCCTAACTTGAAATGGGAAACTACCACGCAATCCAATGCAGGTATTGAAGCTGGTTTCTTTGATAACAGATTAAATGTTGAATTCAATGTATACAGAAAGTACACTAAAGATCTATTGTTGCAAGTGGCTGTACCTACCTCTACGGGATTTAGCTCTTATCTGACCAACTTTGGAGAAATGAGCAATACTGGATTTGAATTCAGCATCTCATCCACCAATATAAAAACCAAGCAGTTTAGCTGGAACACAGAATTCAACGTAGCCAGAAATAACAACTTAATTGAAAAGATTCCTAATCCGATTCAATATGCAGGCCGAAATCTTATACGCCTGGAAGAAGGACAACCTTTGTATTCTTACTGGTTGTATAATCAACTCTATGTAGACCCACAAACTGGAGATGCAGTATTTGAAGATGTAAACAATGATGGAAAAATTACTGCAGAAGACAGAAAGATTGTTGGCAATACATGGCCTAAGTTCTTCGGAGGTATCACCAACTCCTTTAGCTTCAAAGGATTTGATGTGAATGCATTATTAACCTTCTCTTACGGCAATAAAGTATGGAACCATAACCGAATGTTAGGAGAAACAGGTGGTACATTGGATGCCAACAGGGTATTACTGGCAAGCCAGCTTGATCGATGGACTACGCCGGGACAAATAACAGATGTTCCAAAGTTAACGGCTGAAAACTATTCAAGACAAGAAAACAGTCGATTCCTGGAAGATGGTTCTTTCATTCGCTTAAGATCTTTATCCCTTGGTTATACTGTACCTAAAAGCGCAGTATCAAAGCTAAAAGTAGAAAAACTAAGGTTCTATGCAATGGCTTCCAACCTGTTCATTATAACCAAATACAAAGGAGCAGATCCTGAAACCAACCTGGGAGGAGATCAGAACATACAAGGATACGACTATGCTATTCCTCCTCAGCCTAAGTCTATCCAATTGGGAATGAATCTGGTATTTTAATCCATAACTATTATTGCTATGAAAAACATACTCTACATAAATATATTGATATCCTTTTTGCTTGTACTAACTTCCTGCAAAAAGTTTCTTGAAGTAGAACCTAAAAATGCAGTGTTGGATGAAGTAACCATCTATGATAAAGCATCTGCAGAAACCGCACTTAGAGGAGCATACAGACAACTTGGCCATACTAACTACTACGGCCAAAACTATGTGACACTTGCCATCTTCCCGGGTGGAGATGTTGTTAACAACACTACCGGAGGTGGACAAAACATGGTAGACCTCAATTTCAGATCGGACGATCCGTTGTTCAGTGCATCCTGGGAAGCCATCTATAATGCCATAAACAGAGCAAATCATATATTGCAAAAAGTACCAGGTATATCAGACCCGGCTTTAACTGCGGAACTGAAAAATCAAATATTAGGAGAAGCTTATTTTATAAGAGCTCTTAGCTACTTCGATCTTGCAAGAGGCTGGGGTGGTGTTCAGATAAAACTTACTCCAACAGCTGACCTTACCAACAATGACTCAGGTATACCAAGAAGCACCTTCGAACAAACGCTGGATCAGGTATTAAGTGACCTGGATAAAGCAGAAGACTTACTTCCCAACACAGTTAACAGGGTAAGAGCTACCAAGAAAACAGTATGGGCATTAAAAGCACGGTTGTATCTGTATAAAAAAGATTGGCCAAACGCTGAACTATATGCAACTAAAGTAATAGACGATGGTAATTTCAAGTTAGAAAAACCATTCAACTCATGGTTCGCCAACAACCGTGTAGCAACAGAAGAGTCTATATTCGAAATTGCATTCAGCGCACAAAACCCAAACACCATTCGTGATTATCTTCAACATCCGACGAAAGGTGGTACTTACCGGTTTACTGCCAACAACAATTTCATCAACTTATTAAAAGATCCTTCGATCGGAGGCGGGCCCAATGGAAGAAGATCTTTGGTTGATAGCCTCACGCAAAACAATACTACTTTATGGTATATCAATCTGTATTATCGAAGCCCTGCAACTGACCCGGCTTATGTTTTAAGAATAGCGGAAATGTATCTGATCAGAGCTGAAGCAAGAGCTGAACAAACAAACTTTGACCAGGCAATAGATGATATAAACATCATACGCGACAGGGCAAATCTTTCCGACCTTGATGCAGACATTGATACCAAAGAAGAAATTCTGTTAGCGATTGAAAATGAAAGACGATTTGAATTTGCTTTTGAGGCACATCGCTACTTTGATCTGGCAAGAACCGGAAGGCTAAGAGCTGTTATTGAAGGTGCAGACCCTAAGAAAAAAGTAGATGCACACGAATATGTATTCCCTATACCTGTAAGTCAGGTTCAACTTGATAATTCACTGAAACAAACACCTGGTTATTAATCAACCTTGATAAATAATAATCACTTATGTCAACAATCAACGAAACACTGATAAATATTGAAAAACCTTCCAATGGAAAATTGGAAGGCTCTTTCAAAGAAAGAAGCATAGAACCATCCGGCTGGCCAGGCTGGCAATTAACTTTATTCCGGTTTTTCTTCTTGTTTTTTGCTTTGCAAATTCTTCCTATAGACTGGAAACTTTATAAGCATATATTCACTACCAACTGGCTGGATTTTCATTTTTATGATTTGTTTGTGATTACAAAGTATCTTCCCGAATTTATATCAGGGGATAATTTATCCAAATGGGGCATAGCAAGCTATGTAAATTGGGGGATCATAGCCTTGCTTGCCTTCTTTGGAACCTTAGCTTGGAACAAATTGCAACCAGACAAAAATGAACATAACAATTTATACTATTGGTTAAGAGCAGGATTGCGTTACCGATTGGCGATAGGCATTATAGCATATGGATTTATCAAATTATTTCCACTACAAATGCCTTTTCCTTCACTCAGCAATATGCATACAAACTATGGTGATTTTTTACCCTGGAAAATTTACTGGCATACCATCGGCATAACACAAGGTTACGAGTCATTTCTTGGAGCAGTGGAAATACTGGCAGGACTGTTACTATTAAACAGAAAGACAGTTACCTTTGCCACAGGACTGATTATAGGCTTCACAGGCAACGTGTTAGTAGCCAACTTTTCTTATGATGGAGGAGAACATGTATATAGTTCATTTCTTGTATTAATTGCTACTTTCCTTTTTATACATGATGTTCCAAGGTTATATAATCTGTTAATACTGGAAAAGAAAACTCTCGCCGAAAAGTTCGAGCCGGTATTTACAAAACCATTACAAAATGTAAGACTGGCTGGTAAAGGCCTGGTGGCTGTCTTCATTTTAGTATTTGGAACCAGTACTTACATTAATTATATATCTGATCCTTACCTCATCCCGGGAACACCCGGATTAAGTGGTGCTTATGGATTTTATAATGTAAAAGAGTTCAAATTAAATAATCAAACAATCCCCTACTCCACTACCGACCCCAACAGATGGCAAAATGTAATATTTGAAAAGTGGGCAACTATAAGTATTAAAATCGCACGCCCTGTTAAAATAGATATTGGGGAAGCAAGTGCCAAGGCAAGTTTTGATATAGACAGAAACTACGAATCAGCCGGTATTGGAGGAAGACATTACTTTGCTTACACTGCAGATACAGTTAATCAGACACTTTCTTTACAAAATAAAAATAAACACCATAGAAATGAAAAATTAGAACTTTCCTATTCAAGACCTGATTCATCAACTATTATTGTTAAAGGAATTAATGAAAACAAGGATTCTATCTACGCAGTCTTAGAGAGAATCGACAGAAAGTATATGTTGTATGAAGGACGTAGGAAACCAGTTAAACTTTAACATTGACTATTATGCCGGTCGAAAATAAAATTGATAACACGGATGTAAATCCTAACTCTGTCTGGACATTAAAAGAAAAGACAGCATTCAGGATTGCTTTCATCTATGTTGCCTTATTGCTGATACCCAATCCGGAAGTTCTTAACTATGTTAAAAACATAGACTGGTTACATTTAAACTGTCGGGACTTGTTTATCATTGCTACATGGCGACATTTGGACTATGTACATATAGCTACGGAAAGTGGCCGCTGGGGATTATTAAGTTACATTAATCTATTTATTCCGCTGCTGATAGCCATTCCTTCAGCGTTAATCTGGGGATATTTTGATAAGGACAGAAAAGAATATAATAAATTATATTATTGGATAAGTGTATTAGTCCGATATAAAGTTGGTATAGGTATTGTTGCATGGGGCTATAGAAAACTTGTTCCGGGACAAATGGTATGGCCTACGGTAGGTATCATGAATACACCATTTGGTGACTTCCAGGCACAAAAGCTTTACTGGCAGGCAGTTGGTATAGTTCCCGAATATGAAGTATTTCTTGGCCTGGCAGAGTTTGTTGCAGGCTTCCTTCTATTATTCAGAAAAACCACGGCACTGGGTGCAGCATTAACCGCCGTTGTATTAGGCAACATAGTAATTGCCAACCATGTTTATGACGGCAGCGTCCATGTACACAGCTTTTACTATACCTTATTGGCCATATTCTTACTATGGAAATACCTGCCTTCAATTACCAGATTATTAATAGGCAGACAAGATGTAGCTCCAGCTATTTACTATCCTCAGTTTAATGAAAAATGGCAAAGATATACCCGCACAGGAATAAAACTGTTTCTACACTATGTATTTGTCGGATTATTCTTTGCACTACAGGTGATCGACTATATCTATGACCCTTATCGAATACCCGAAACCAAAGGACTTCCAAAGTCAGAAGGATATTATGAAGTAACGGAATTTAAATACAACAATCAATTAATGCCTTACTCTCCTTTGGATTCATTACGCTGGCACGATGCTATTTTTGAAAGTTGGTCAACCTTAAGTTTTAAAGTAAATCGCCCAGCGGTAATGGACCAAAGCAATGGCGGTGGCTATTCTGAACTCGATATTGAAAGAAGCTGGGAGCTTGCCGGTATAGGCGGTGGACGCAGATTTTTCTATTATGAAGCAGATACGGTAAATCAAATTTTGAAACTTCAAAATAAAAATGCCGCACATAGAGACGAAACTATGATACTCCATTATTCACGGCCAAATGATACACGAATCATATTATCCGGAATAAACGAGTTTAAAGATTCGGTACATATTGTACTGGATAAAGTAGATAAGCATTACGCAATGCTGAACGGGCCATACAGAAAACTGGCTCTATATAACAAAGACTAAAGATTAAATCATTGGAAACACATGAAAGATCATTCATTAAACGATAAAGGCCTATTGGCAGACAGTGAAGCAGAATGGACTTCATTTGAAAAATTTGCATTCAGGGTTGCTTTTGGCTTCTTTGGGTTTCTAACCATACCCATCTGGAATATTAATTATATTAAAAACTGGTTTAATATAAACTGGTCCAACCTTCATATCAGGGATATGAACAGCCTTGGAGGATTTGGAGTTCGCTGGGTACAAATTGACTCTGAGAGTGGTATCTGGGGATTATTAAGCTATATCAACTGGGCAATCGTGCTTGCAGGTGCTTTGGTAGTTGCAATTATCTGGACGTTGTTAGATAAAAAATCAAAACACTACAGAGAGCTTTACTATTTAGTAAATGTAACTAGCCGGTTTACAATTATTGCCCAGTTAAACGGACTCGTATTCTCGAAAGTATTTCCATCTCAAATGCCGCCATTATCTCTGGGACAATTAAATACCAATCTGGGAGATTTCACTGCCCAAAAGTTATATTGGATCCAGCTCAGCTTTGTACCAGGATATGAAATATTCCTTGGCGCTGCAGAACTGGTAATAATGATTTTATTATTCTTCAGAAAAACCGCAGCCCTGGGAGGTTTACTTTCTCTGATTATGATTGGTAATATAGCTATTGCTAACCATGTGTATGATGGAGGAGTACACGTACTGGCAACATTCCATGCGCTATTGGGCTTATTTATTGTATGGCCTTACCTACCTTCCGTTTGGAACCTCCTTGTGAAGGGAAAAGATATAACTACAAGAGTTTATTATTATCCAATGAATGAAGGTTGGAAAAAATACACACGATTGTCTCTTAAAACATTTGCCTTTGTGGTTTTCTTCATAGGAAGTGCATACCTTCACTGGCATAACTACACCTATGATTCTTATAAAGTTCCTGCCAGGCCAGGATTAGCCAATGCAAGAGGTTTCTACCAGGTTACTGAATTCCGACTAAATGGAAAAGAACTACCTTACTCGCCTGTAGATTCTATAAGATGGCAGGAAGCCGCGTTTGAAAAATGGTCTACTTTAAGTTATAAAGTACATCGTAAATTTGAAATCCATGGTGAAGCCGGAAGAGGAAAACAATTTGCTGACGTAGACAGAACCTATGAATCAGCCGGTACAGGAGGAGGTAAACGATATTATTACTATGAAGCCGATACCATAAATCAAACGCTTACACTAAAAAATAAAAACAAGCTCTATAAAGATGAACATATTGTCTTAAAGTATGAAAGGCCAACCGATACAAGAATCATATTGTCTGGCCTGAATGAATTCAAAGATAGTATCTATGTAGTTTTAGATAAAATAGACAAGAAATATCCGTTGTACGAAGGCCGTCAACAATCAATAGGATATTTGAATCATGAGTTTTAATAGTAGTAATTAACTTCTATATTTATAATAAACCAATAGCAAATAAATAGATATTTCACCTCAACCTATTTATCCCGTTATTCGGGAAATCCTTCTCCTCAAAGAGAAGGACTTGCTATTATCGGCGAATGAAGTAGTCCTATTAGTAGTCCTTCACCCTCTCTCCAAATTTAGGAGAAGGGTTGGGCTGAGGTGTATACCAGCGTATAATGAATGTAGTATGATAAAATGAGGCGGCAATAGTCTGATAAAAATTTACGGAAGTTATAATGAAAAAATTTGATGCAGTTGTAATTGGTTCAGGGCCCAACGGATTGGTTGCTGCTATAGTAATGCAACAGGCAGGATTGTCTGTCTTGTTGTTAGAAGCAAAACCAGAAATCGGTGGTGGCTTGAGAACATCGGAAGTAACGCTTCCCGGATTTCATCATGATATATGTTCTGCCATACATCCAATGGCGGCCGCATCTCCTGTTCTTCAACTACTTCCATTATCAGAGTTTGGATTAGAATATATTTATCCGGATATAGCAGCCGCACATCCGTTTGATGATGGTTCTGCTGCTTTACTACTAAAATCATTAGAGAAAACAAGCGACTTACTGGGCAATGATAGTTCTAAGTATTTAGATTTGATCAAACCATTGGTTCTCGATTGGAATCATATAACCAGGGATGCATTAGGGCCATTAGCCATTCCATCTCATCCGCTTGCCATGGCAAAGTTTGGGCTTAATGCTTTGCGATCAGCCCAGTCCATTGCTAATGAATTTACGGGCAAACATGCAAAAGGCTTATGGGCGGGTATGGCAGGTCATTCTATTCAACCATTCACGAACATCGCCTCTTCTGCTATTGGTTTAATATTGCTGGCAGCAGGACATGTAAGGGGTTGGCCAATACCCAAAGGTGGTTCACAATCTATAGCCAATGCACTTGCTTCCTATTTCAAATCTCTGGGAGGTGTTATTGAAACTAACAGCCCTGTAAACAATTTAAATCAATTACCGGAAAGTAAAGCCATACTTTTCGATGTAACCCCCAGGCAGTTGTTACAAATTGCAGGCGAAAAATTCTCATCATTATACAAGTGGCAATTAAACAGATATAAATATGGCATGGGTGTTTTTAAAATCGACTGGGCACTGAGCGAACCGGTACCATTTAAAAACGCCGATTGCAAAAAAGCAGGAACCATACATATTGGAAACACTTATGAAGAAATTGCAGAAGCAGAACATCAAACTTCTTTAGGCAACCATCCGGAAAAGCCATTTGTATTGCTTGCACAGCAAAGCTTATTTGATAGTACACGAGCCCCTGAAGGAAAACAAACACTGTGGGGATATTGCCACGTGCCGAATGGATCTACCAAAGACAGGACAGAGGCAATTGAAAATCAAATAGAACGATTTGCTCCCGGCTTTAAAGATGTTATCATTGAAAGGAAGGTAAAAAATACTTCAGACTTTCAGTCTTATAATCCAAACTATATTGGCGGTGATATTAATGGAGGCGTTATTGACATCACTCAATTATTTACAAGACCTGCATTACGTTTATCGCCATACCGGACTTCGGCTAAAGGAATATATATTTGCTCCTCTTCTACACCTCCTGGGGGCGGTGTTCATGGTATGTGTGGATATCATGCTGCAAAACGAGCACTAAAAGATATTTTCGGATTGAAGGCTATGGCGATATAAAATGAATACAATCACATTAATGATTATAATGAGAAAATATTTTCAGCAAATGTTACTTAAAATATTTTATTTTGTAGATTCTATTATCATCGCCTCGCCGGCCAGGCCTTACTTGGCACAAACCGGGCCTTCGCAATTCTCATTGCTTCGTCTCTCCTTGATGAGAAAAGTAAGCAAAAGAATCAAGGCTCTTCAACCAATGATATAAATAAACATCATTAATTTGCTACTAATAACGTTGTCATAAAATTTAAAAATACATGTCAGTATCCAATACAATCCAAGCCTCGTTGAAAAACAGAATAACCCTTCATGAAGACTGGGTAGTTGTCCTGCTTGGTTTTTTCATAATTGGTATCTCTCTTATGGGATTCCAGTTATCAAACCCTTCCTATTCATGGGCAAGCAGTAATGAATTATTTAACAATGTACTCACCATTAATAACTTTGCCAGGATAGGGTTACAGTTTGTTATTACAATTATATTAGCTGCTGTTGCTGCTTACCTTACTAATAAGCCTGTCTTACCGGCTATTAAAGTTTTTCCGCTGATTTATATTATAACCATTATTGCATTAATCCTTTCAGGTAATAGCCAAATAAAAGCTCTTAATCTGGAATCCGTAATATTCAGTTTATCTATCGGGCTGGTCATTGGCAATTTGTTTAACCTACCCGAATGGATTAAGTCTTCATTAAACGCAGAGTTATTTGTAAAAATAGGTTTAGTACTTCTTGGTACAAGTGTCATATTCGGAGATGTATTAAAGGCCGGGTCTTTAGGATTAATACAATCTTTGGTGGTAGTTCTATCGGTATGGTATTTTGCATTTTGGTTGTGTAGAAAATTTAAACTTGACAATGAACTGACTATGATGATATCCAGTGCCGTATCTATATGCGGTGTTTCCGCGGCCATCGCTACCGCAGGTGCTATCAAAGGTGATTCTAAAAAACTTTCATATGTTATCTCACTGGTACTTATTACTGCTATCCCTATGATGATCTTTATGCCTTATATAGCCAATTATTTTAATTTTCCGGAAGAAGTTACCGGTGCATGGCTTGGAGGAAGTATTGATACCACGGGAGCAGTAGTAGCATCAGGATCACTGGTTGGTGAAACAGCTTTAAAAATTAGTACTATTGTAAAATTCTCTCAAAATGTTCTGCTGGGTATTGCTGCCTTTGCCATTAGTATTTACTGGACATTGAGCAACAAAGTACCATCAGAAGGGGAAGTAACGAAACCTACACTTGGATTAATATGGGAAAGGTTTCCAAAGTTTGTATTAGGCTTTGTTGTTGCATCCCTGTTATTTTCATTCGTAATCAATCCTTCCGTTATAAACGATGTTAAACCAGGACTGAAAAGTATGCAAGGATTATGGTTCGTTCTTGCTTTTACTTCTATCGGACTGGAGACAAAGTTTTCAGATTTATTCAACGCTAACAGTAAAAAACCATTATATGCATTCTTGTTGGCTCAATTATTCAACATAGTAATAACGCTAATAATTGCTTTTATCCTGTTTAATTAAATGAACTTATATAATCTATAATAGTATGTTCAAAGTCTAAAAAACAAACAACTATGATACTAGCCGGCTATAACCCATATATTTACAATGCTTCAGAAAATATTTCAGATCTTATATTAGAATATCTGGAAGAAGCAGAGTCTGATTCCAGGATTGATGCCAATTATAATCAACCTCAAATAGCAGAATCTCTTCAGACTATTTTAGATCAAAAATATGATACGCCGGATGGTGGAATAGAATCGCTGGCAGTTAAGTCACACCAGAAAGCCAAGCTTACTATAATACTAAGCCTGATTAAATCCGGTAAAAATATTCTTACTACTTATAAGTCTGACCTTATTGAGAAAGATCTTAAAAAACTAAACCGATATGGAATTGAAATCCGGCCATTTGAGTTTTCCATTCCATACAATTTAGAAAATTTAATTGATGAGAATACTAACTTAATATATATCAATAGTAACAAAATACAATCAAATGGTATTGGTTATTTTGAATCCATAGTAACAGTTGCTAACAATTATGATATTCCTGTGGTAGTAGATATTAACGATAAGGAAGGTTTTTATATTCCTCAAATAATCAATGGTGCCAGCATTATTCTGGCAAGTACCAAATACCTCTTTCCTGAAATTCAATCACAGATAGGGGCAATGATTATCGATACAGACAAATACTACTGGCTTAATCCAAAATTTCCATTCCTTAAATCGTATCTCCAGGGAATACAAACCTCATTTTCAATCATCAATTATTTCAAAGTTCAAGGCAATATTCCTTCTTTATAAAAGCAAAAGCCAATACTCTTGAAGGGATGCCTATTAACTTCGAAAAGTAAAACTACCTGCCAAATTATAAATTAGGCCAAAACAAACGGACTTCTGCCCTCAACAAACCAGCTATTTCAAGTGTTATTATAAATATACAATATAATGAGAATAGGTATCATAGGAGCCGGATTTTCAGGGACAATACTGGCCACACGATTGCTACAGGCAAAGGATTCCGAGCCGTTTGAAATATATTTATTCGAAAAAAGCGGCATAGCGGGAAAAGGAGTAGCCTACTC
>DATCKK010000137.1:0-4298 GCA_036562325.1 Cytophagaceae bacterium
CATTAGGAGCATTCAACAGTATATACTTGGTATTCTTCGCACTCTTAACGGCTGCAATACGGAAAAGAAAATCATCCAGTATCTTCTTTTTCTCCGGAGCCAACGTAGGGCATGAAATCAAAACTGCCTCAGAACGGAATATTACCTCTACCTCTTTCAGTCCGTTGCTGATCAATGTACTGCCTGAACTCACTATATCACAAACAGCATCGGCAAGCCCTATACTTGGTGCAATCTCCACCGACCCGCTGATTTCGTGAATTGTTGCCTTTACATTATTCTCAAACAGAAAATCGGAAAGTATATTCGGATAAGAAGTAGCTATCTTCAACCCGTTCAGGTCCTGAATACCTTTATAATCATAAGTCTTTGATACACCAATGGATAACCTGCAATGAGAGAATCCAAGCTTCTCTACCGTTGTTACATTCTTCCTTTTTTCCACTGATACATTTTCACCCACGATACCGATATCAGCTACTCCATCAGCTACATAGCCCGGAATATCATCATCTCGCAGATATAATATCTCAATGGGAAAGTTGTACGCTGTACTTTTCAAAATACTTCCGCCATTACTGAAATCTATTCCGCATTCTTTTATCAATTGAATGGATTTTTCATTTAATCGACCTGATTTCTGAATGGCCAGACGTAAAACCGTGTTCATAAAAGCTTATTTAATCTCTGGAAATTACAGGATTTTCCTGTGTCAAATACTAATGCGAAAATAAGCAGATTAAAGGTAAAACAGTAACTCTTTAATGATATTCTTAAAAAAAAGATCAAATACCGGCAATTATTTGGATGAGGCTCAATAACAATTTGAAAGAAAAAGATCTTATTTAAAATAGTAGAGGAATTATAGATTTGGTCGATATGGAAAAAGGTCAAAAGAACAAAAGCACTGAAAACAATAAGTTAACAATAAAAGACAAATTGTCTAGATGGATATCAAAATCACCTCGCTTTGAGCATTTTCTGCATTCTGCAAAATACTACTTTCAACATCCGGAAAAACTAAACGAAAGTATCAATGAAATTTACAACAAAGCCACCCACCAGGAACAAAATTTAACACTGGCCGACACCTGGATCAAACTACAGGCAACGGCAAGAATGGTAGGGGCATCATTCAGAGGTGAATACAATGGATTACCCAAAGGTAAATTATATCTGGGACTGGTAGTATTGCTTTATTTCATTACACCTTTTGATTTCTTCCCGGATTTCTTACCTTTCCTTGGTTTTGCAGATGACGCTGCTTTACTGATATGGTTCGTTGGAAATCTGGCAAAAGAAGTAGAAAAGTATCAGGCTTGGGAAAATGCTCAGGCTCAGGTTGCTACTCCTGCCTAATAAAATTAGAAAGGGTTGAGTTATGCCAATAATCCGTTCGGAGTACAAATCTCCGGTATATCTTTGGAATGGACATATTCAGACAATTCTGCCTGCTCTTTTCAGAAGGGTGGGCAATGTCGTTTATTCACGGGAAAGAGTAGTTACTCCTGACAACGACTTTCTCGACCTGGACTGGTCTAAAGTTAATTCCGATACCCTCATTCTAATCTCTCACGGACTGGAAGGAAGCTCTGATTCTGTCTATGCGTTGGGAATGGTAAGAGCGGTAAACCTGCAAGGGTGGGATGCCCTGGTATGGAACTACCGCGGATGCAGTGGCGAAATAAATAAACAATATCGTTTCTACCACTCCGGTGAAACTACGGATCTGCACTTTGTACTCCACTACGCCGCTTCCAAAGGCTATAAAAAAATAGCAATGATCGGATTCAGTATTGGTGGCAATATCAGCCTTAAATACCTGGGAGAACAGTCCGACAATTTAAACGCTTTGGTGAAAGTCTGTGTTACTTTTTCGGTTCCTTGCCATTTACAATCATCGGCCATGAACCTGGCCAGGTGGTCAAGAAAAATTTATATGAGCCGCTTTCTGAAAAGCCTGGAAGCAAAGATAAAAACCAAAGCTCTGGTAATGCCCGACAAATTCGATTGCTCTCATTTAAAAAATATTAAAAACTTCCAGCAGTTTGATGACCTCTATACCGCACCGATGCACGGCTATTCCAATGCCCTGGAATACTGGGAAATGAACAGTAGCATTCGGTTTCTGCAAGACATAAAACTAACCACCCTGATTGTTACTGCCCAAAACGATCCTTTTCTTGCTCCTGAATGTTATCCCATACATCAGACGAAAAATCACCCTCACTTATTTCTGGAAATACCGGAAGAAGGAGGCCACTGCGGTTTTTATCAAAAACACAAAGATGGCCTGTACTGGTCAGAACAAAGAGCTATTGAATTTATCGCTAAATATATTTAACTTTAAATCTTACAACTTAAGTAAAATAAGTATTTTATAATGTGTGGGAGATATTCTTTAACTGCTAAAAAAGAAAAAATCGCGAGTCGGTTCAATATCAAACTGACGGCAGATCTTAAACCACGCTACAACGTGGCTCCTTCGCAAACAATGCCCGTGATTACCAACACCAATCCTGGTGAATTATCTTTTTTCAGATGGGGCCTGATCCCCAACTGGGCCTTAGATGAGTCTTCCAGCATGAACATGATCAATGCCAGAGGGGAAACCGTTCTTACACGGGCACCATTCAAACAAATTATACGAAAACAGCGATGTTTGATACTGGCCGACGGGTTTTACGAATGGAAGAAAGTTGGAAAAAATAAAGAGCCCTACCGGATTACGCTTGCCAGCGATGAACCCTTTGCTTTTGCAGGCCTGTGGGATTCATGGGACAATGGCGATGATGTTATAAACACTTACACCATCATCACCACCACTGCCAATGACCTTGTCAGAGACATTCATGAAAGAATGCCGGTTATACTTCCCCCGGCTCTGGAAAGGGAATGGTTGAAAGAAGATATTAAAGACAAGGAAATACAAGATTTACTTGTCCCTTATGACAGCAGCAAAATGAGTTATTACAAATCCCATAAAATTGTAAACTCTGTCAATTGCGATACACCGGAATGTATTCAGGTAGCTCCTAAAATTTACCCCGGAGAAACCTACTTTCTGTTCGAATAATAACCTTTATAGACATTAATGCTCATTTAATCGCTTTAGTGAGAACAAAATAAATTTCGTTTCCCGGCGGTTTTGTGGTAGTTTTGCAGATTATTCAGATCACTTATGCTTTCAATCAATAATTTATCATTCTACTTCGGTAGCAGAGCACTTTACGATAACGTTTCCCTACATATTAAACCCAAAGACAGGATAGGCCTGATAGGAGCCAATGGAACAGGTAAGTCTACTCTGTTAAAATTAATAACCGGAGAATACACTCCGGACTCGGGAAGTATTTCCAGAAGTAACGATTGTAGTATAGGTTTTTTGAATCAGGACCTGCTTTCATACCAGTCCGATGACTCCATTTTAAATGTGGCTATGCAGGCATTTGAAAAAGAACTGCAAATCCAAAAAGAGATTGATGAGGTGCTACAGGAAATGGAGAAAAACTACACGGATGAATTACTGGATAAACTGACCAAACTTCAGGAACGATTTGAAGCGCTGGAAGGATATAGCATGCAGGCCAAAACAGAAGAAATACTGGAAGGGCTTGGCTTTTCTACCGCTGACCTTTCAAAGCCTCTCAAAAACTTTTCGGGAGGATGGCGAATGCGCGTAATGCTTGCCAAATTATTATTGGCAAGGCCTTCCCTACTGATGCTGGATGAGCCAACCAACCACCTGGACCTTCCTTCCATTCAATGGGTGGAGAACTATCTTTCCAACTATGATGGTGCCGTTATTGTCGTATCACACGACCGGGAGTTTCTGGACAATACGGTAAACTTAATAGTAGAAGTATCGCAACAAAACTTAAATCTATATCCCGGCAACTACTCATTCTATCTTGAAGAAAAAGAGCTGAGAGCTGAAATACAAAAAAACTCTTACGAAAACCAACAGGCTAAAATCCGGCAAACTGAACGATTTATAGAACGCTTCAAAGCCAAAGCTTCCAAAGCACGACAGGTACAATCCAGAGTGAAAGCGCTGGAAAAAATGGATCTCATTGAAGATGTCATTGACGAAACTGCCAAAGTAAACTTCAAATTTAACTTCAATACCAATCCGGGAAGAAACATTCTTGAACTTAAGAATATCTCTAAAGCATTCGGTGAATTAAAGATTCTGAGTAATGCCAACGCCCGCATAGAAAGAGGCGATAAAATTGCCCTGATCGGAGCCAACGGAAAAGGTAAATCAACTCTGTTGAGAATCATTGCAGGAACAGAAG
>DATCKK010000151.1:0-2590 GCA_036562325.1 Cytophagaceae bacterium
TTTCTGGTTCTGTCAAATATCTCCCCAAGATGAGAAAAGAAAGCCTGGTGGTCCGATCTCCAAAAGAGCTGTGCCTCTTGAAAAGCCTGCTGATATTGGGCCTGCTCAATTGGTGGCTGCATCCGGTAGGTTATATCACCACATGAAGGAAGATCCTCAATCATCCATCGTTCCTGATAGTTCTTATAACTATGGCGCTTACATGAACCTGATTTTATTTGATAAGAAGAGCAAGGGTAATGGTATGCGTCTTGATGTAGCTGCAGGGGTGGAAATAAGAGAGGATGGAAATTATATAATTGAGTTTGATGGCAATATTCAATTAGGGAGTCCGAATCCAAAAGTGCTGGAAATAGATGAAAACGCTATGGCTTCAGGTGCTCTTAAGATTCGCTACAACTCAGCTGAAGAGCATTTTTTAGGGCAGGGTTCTGTATTGATTAGAAAAGAGGCTCTATGTGCCAAAGGAAATTTACTGGTAGATATTCGCCCCGGTGAATGGCATGTGGCAATAGGTTCCAGAGAACAAATGATTATGATAACTCCGGGATGTACAGGTTGGGGAGGCGCTGGGTGGATAGATGTGACTCAAAATATTGCAGAAGTTGGATTGGGAATATCATTTAGTGTGAATGTGAAATTTGGTGTAGACCTGAAAGCTGTATCTGCTAATGTTTATATCGATGCTGGTGCAGCGGCGGGTATTCAGGCAAAAGCTCAATATAAGCCGAAGCTGGTGTTGCTGGAGGCTGGTTTATGGTTAGATATTTGGGCTAAGGTAATTGCCGATTATAATTTAAAGTTATTGGATAAAAGAGGTTCTTGTACTTTGGTTGATGTTTATTGTAGAGGAGATATGATTGTAGTGTTTAATCCTCCGCCAACATTAGTGAGAGGTCGGGTAAGTGGATATTTAAAAGTGTTAGGTGTATTTTCTTGCGATTTTGATACGGGGTTTGAGAAGGTACTGTAGGGAATATTCTGAAATGATGGGTATTTGAATAGAGTATTATGGATGGCAGAAATAGTATGAGAGAAAGGATATAAAAGCTAGAGAAAATAAGTTGAGATAATTGCCACCATTTGGGTTGGTTTACGATGATATCTGGTCTTGTCATGGAGAATATTTATTCTGGGGTGTAGTTTGTTGTTATTAGAATTTGGGTAGTCGAGGTATCGGAAATCGGTTTGCTTTTCATTAAAAAGAATAAATAGATGAAATTTTAATCTGGATTGATGATTTAAAATGAAATATATTTTTCAACATACTCTTATTTTTATAGCATTCCTGATGTTTAACTCAACAGGCTTTGCAAAAGATTATAATTTAGTCAACTCTGCCATCCGTGAACCCCTTCGAATAGAGAAGTTATCCTGGTTACTTCAGGAGGCGGCAGTAAAGGATAGTTCAAATATTAAGCAAGTACCTCGATGGATTATGGATTGGTTAAATGTAAATGGAGTTACTTTGAATGATTCTATTATTGTTAAACGTGATGAATTTGCTTTAGCTACTTTTGTCAATGTATATATGGCTGGCATACTGGAAGGGGATGAATGGATTGTTAAGAAATTGAATGAATTGGCTTATGCAAGGGATGAGCAAAAGAACTCTCCCTATCTGGCATTTACTGTCAAGTTGCATAACAGGACTCCCGGTGCTTATAAGATAACTATACTAATGGATGCAAGCTCATCCATGCCAGCCAGTGTAGTAACTGAAGCTAAACTCTTGTTAAATGAAACCGTCAGCGGTAAAACGTATAGCAGAGTGGAGGACAGCAGACAGGATGTTACAGAGGCTATTAAAAATGTATTGAACAAAGTACAGGAAGATGTGGGTACCAGCCTTGCCCCCGACTTTGCAATACGCTATGATAATAAATTATATATGAACGGACATGTGATAAAGGTGTGGCAGGAGGATAAGGAAATTGTGCTGGAGGCAGTAAACAAAAAAGGAATAGTGATAGATGATGAGTCAACCTGGGGAAATATTGAAGGTAGATTAGGTAGCGCATCACTATCTATTAAAGAGGCCGGTGAAAAAGAGGTTTCTTTAACAGTAAAGGAAGAAACCATGAAAGTGAAAGTGATTATTCAATCCAGCGACCTTAAAAAGCAAGCCCAGGATTTATTAAAGGAGTTATTGATTTCTGGTCTTAAAAATTTACAAGATTCGGCTATGGCATATTTTAATTCTGTAAAGACTAAAATTCCATTGCTTAATCAAAAACAAAAAGAAGCTATTAATGCATTTAATACTCAACAAACTGCAGGTATTAATACAGGAGATAATACATTTGAAGTAGAAGAGACTTTTATTATTGAAACGGATTTTTATTTTGAAGTAGAGGAGGAAGATAAGGTAAGAATTGCTAATGATTCTAAAATGAAAGATATTTTAGATGCATCAGTCGAGTTGGTTGAGATAAATGTTAAAATTGACAGACAAGCTTTGATATTAAACATTGCAAAACACTTATTGATTCAGGAAAATTTGGATGTTTTGCTAAAAAAAGCTATTAAAGATTTGGAAGATGATTTATTGTTACTTGGAAAAGATGTAATTATTGGAGCTATTCAGGGG
>DATCKK010000158.1:0-12872 GCA_036562325.1 Cytophagaceae bacterium
ACAGATAGCCTTTCGGCTATCTGCTGAAGGCCTGATGTTTTCTCATTGTTATACCTTTTTTTGTTATTCTTATTTTTTGAAAAGGGCTTTCTCGTTGTAAGCCCTTAACTGTTGCAAATTTATAATTTTTTGCCAATTTTAGAATCTGACAAAGTAGAGTTACTTAAAACACCTTATTAACTGATTACAAATCACTTATAGACAAATGATTAAAAACAAAAAATAGAACAATCTCTTCGATCGGTTATTCTACCTAATACTAATATTACCCTTCTTCAAAAAACTCTTCAGCTCCTGCACACCTATTTCTTTAAAATGAAATATACTGGCGGCAAGAGCAGCATCTGCTTTACCCTGAGTAAACACCTCCAAAAAGTGCTCCATAGTACCGGCTCCACCGGATGCTATCACAGGAATAGAAGCTCTGGATGATATAGCTGCCGTTAACTCACAGGCAAATCCTGCTTTGGTACCATCATGATCCATAGAAGTAAGCAATATCTCTCCAGCCCCACGCTCTTCCACTTCCCTGGCCCAAGCTATAGTATCAATATCGGTCGGCTTTTTACCGCCATGCGTATGCACTCTGTGCTTCCCTTCGTAAGTCTTCGTATCTATAGCGACCACTACACACTGGCTTCCGAATTGTAAGGCTAATTCATCTATTAATTTAGGATTCTTAACTGCCGAAGAATTGATAGAAATCTTATCGGCTCCTGCATTAAGGCACGCCGATACATCTTCTACTGAAGATATACCTCCTCCTACTGTAAAGGGTATGTTAATATTCTGTGCTACTCTCTTTACCAACTCTACCAAAGTCTTTCTTTTCTCCAGGGTAGCAGTAATATCTAAAAATACGAGTTCATCTGCCCCCTGCTCTGCATATAGCTTACCTAACTCAACTGGGTCTCCTGCATCCCGAAGGTTTTCAAAGTTTACCCCTTTCACCGTCTTTCCATCTTTCACATCCAGGCAAGGTATTATTCGTTTGGTTAACATATTGATAAGTTGTAATAAGTAGTAAGTTATAAGTTATAAGTTGTAAGTTATAAGTTGCAAGTAAAAAGAAAATTGCTGTGATTTCCCTTTTGGATATTAAAATTTCAGATACGTTAATTGAACCTTTGCAAATCTTTGAGAGAGATTCGGCCTTCATAATAAGCTTTGCCAATGATGGCGCCGAACACTCCCATATCATTTAGTTTTTCAATATCTTCAATAGTTGTAACTCCTCCTGAAGCTATTAATTTAATTCCCGGAAAACGATCTAATATGTTTTTGTACAACTCAAAGGAAGGCCCTTGCAATAAACCATCTTTGCTAACATCTGTACAGATAACATAGTTCAGGCCTTTACCCATATAATCCTGAATTAAATCGTATACTGATATCTGAGTGGTTTCCTGCCATCCGCTTACTGCAATCATTTCGTGTTTGGCATCAGCTCCCAATATCAATTTATCCCCACCATACTTCTTTATCCATTCCTGAAATTTGGCTGCATTCTTTACTGCTATACTTCCTCCTGTCACCTGTTTGGCTCCTGAATCAAATGCTAATTGTATATCCTCATCGGATTGAACGCCACCTCCGAAATCTATATGTAGTTTAGTATTGGAAGCAATAGCCTGTAATACTTTATGATTAACAATCTTCTTTTGTCGTGCACCGTCAAGGTCTACCAAATGAAGCCTTTTTATTCCAGCATCTTCAAACTGCTTTGCTACTTCAAGAGGATTATCGTTATAGTTTTTTTTCTGTTGGTAGTCTCCCTGCGTAAGGCGGACACATTTGCCATCAATCAGGTCAATGGCAGGAATTATTTCAATCATTGTTTACAATTCAATAAAGTTTTTAATTATTAGCTCCCCTTCTTTGCTGCTCTTTTCAGGGTGAAACTGTACGGCATAAAAGTTATCTTTTTGAATAGCAGAACTGTATGGGATTATGTAGTTGGTGGTAGCAGCCGTATATTCGCTCAACTCTGCAAAATAACTGTGTACAAAATATACATAACTGCCTTCTTTCAACCCTTTGAATAATGGGCCTTTTAAGTCAGTCAGTGAGTTCCAGCCCATTTGAGGCACTTTATCCTGCGGAGGAAAACGTTTTACCTCCATGGGAAATATATCCAAACAGGTAGTATCATTTTCCTGCGAATGGCGGCACATCAATTGCAATCCCAGACATATACCTAATACAGGCTGCTTTAATGTTGGTATTAACTTATCAAGATGACGCTCTCTCAGATATTGCATGGCAGTACTGGCCTCTCCCACTCCGGGAAAAATCACTTTATCCGCACTTCTTAAAACTTCCTCTTCATCTGATAAAACAGGCTCTATACCTAACCGGTTTAATGCATAAATGACCGACTGCGTATTGCCTGCATTATATTTTACAATTGCTACTTTCACCGATTCCTTAATTATTCAAACAGTTTCTTTTTTCTTGGTGCAATGGCCTATTGATGTATAAGGTTACAATACTCCCTTAGTGGAAGGTATCTGTGTATTATACTTATCTTTCTTTACCGCCATTTTAATTGACTTTGCCAAGCCTTTGAATATAGCTTCAATCTTATGATGCTCATTGGTTCCCTCAGCTTTGATATTCAAATTACATTTGGCTGCATCACTAAAAGATTTGAAGAAATGATAGAACATTTCTGTTGGCATATCTCCCACTTTTTCTCTCTTAAATTCTGCATCCCACTCCAGCCATGCCCTTCCTGAAAAGTCTATCGCAACCTGTGCCAGACAATCATCCATTGGTAACAGGAACCCATAGCGTTCTATCCCTTTCTTATCTCCCAAAGCCTTGATATAAGCTTCTCCCAGTGCTATAGCCGTATCTTCAATGGTATGGTGTTCATCTATATGCAAATCACCCTTCACAGTAACTGTAAGGTCCGTCAAAGAGTGTTTACCTAACTGGTCTAGCATATGGTCAAAAAAGCCAAGCCCGGTAGAGATTTTTGTTTTACCGGTTCCATCCAGGTCTACCTCAATGAAAATATCTGTCTCATTGGTTTTTCTATGTACCGTGGCTTTACGCTTATTCTGATTTATCAAAAAATTATAAATTTCTTCCCAATCATAAGTAGATAAATCAGCCTCTTCGTTTATGCTGTTACTAATAAAGATTGACTTACATCCCAGGTTTTTCGCCAGTTGAACATCTGTTAGGCGATCTCCTATAACATACGAATTTTCCAAATCATATTCCCCTGTCATATACGCTTCCAGCATTCCTGTCCGAGGCTTTCTTGTAGGAAGATTTTCGTGTTCAAAAGACCGGTCGATATGAATGTTGTGAAATTTCACTCCTTCACCTTCCAGGGTTTTAATGATAAAATTCTGAACAGGCCAGAAAGTTGGTTCAGGAAAGGAATCAGTACCCAAGCCATCCTGATTCGTTACCATCACAAACAAATAATCGCTTTCTTTGGCAAGTTTGGCAAGGGCTGTAATTGCTTTGGGAATGAACTCCAGTTTTTCAAATGAGTCGATCTGATAATCTTCCGGCTCTACAATAAGAGTCCCATCCCTGTCTATAAAAAGAACTTTTTGCTTCATTATAACTTAACTTTTCTCTGCTTCCTATCCGTTATTATTTATATTGTTTTAATGCTTCTACGAGTTTTTTATTTTCTTCCGCCGTACCTATTGAGATTCTCAGGCTTCCCTCGCACAGCGCAACTTTAGACCTGTCTCTTGTGATGATCTGCTTACTTACTAAGTATTCGTATACCTTCCTTCCATCTTTGGTTTTAACCAAAATAAAATTCGCATGTGATGGGAATATTTTGATCACCTGATCCAGGTTTTTCAACTCATTCACCAACTTCTCTCTTTCATCCAATATTTCTTCCACCATCTTTTCTTTTTGAAGCAGATTGTCCAATGCTTTCATGGCTAACCGCTGGGTCTCTACGTTCACATTATATGGGAACTTTATCTTATTATAAACTTTGATAATTGCTTCCGAAGCAAATGCCATTCCCAATCTTAACCCTGCCAATCCCCATGCTTTGGAGAAAGTCTGTAATACTATAAGGTTTGGATATTGATTTAAATAAGTCAGGAAACTTTGCCCGGGAGCAAAATCGATATAAGCCTCATCAATCACCACTAATCCGTTGAAACCTTCTACCACTTTTTTTATGTCTGCAGTATTCAGAATATTGCCGGTAGGGTTATTGGGAGAACAAAGGAAGATAATCTTAGTATTCGCATCTACTGCTTTCAGTACATTCTCGGGCTGCAATTGATACTCTTCTGTCAATGGTACTTCTTTCACCTTTACATCATTGATACCCGCACTTACTTCATACATACCATAAGTAGGCGGAGTAATGATGATATTGTCTTTACCCGGATTGCATACAGCACGCATAAGCAAATCGATTGCTTCATCACTGCCGTTGCCCAAAAAAATCTGTGATGGATGAACTCGCTTTAATCCTGCTATTTTTTCCTTAAGGTCTCTTTGTAAAGGGTCAGGATACCGGTTGTATTCTCCACCGCAAACAGCCCCTAAAGGGTTTTCATTAGCATCCAAAAATATTCCTTCCGATCCTTTGTATTCATCTCTGGCGGAAGCGTAAGGGACAACGTTTTTAATGTTTTCCCGCAATAAGTTATCTAAGTTGAACAATTTAATAATGGGTTAATTTAAAGTTGCAAGTTACTACAAATGTACCTAATTCCAGCCATACAAACATAATTTATATATCCGGAATACGGTATTACCAGGTTCGCTATTTTTACAAGCCCACTTTGATTCCCGATTGTTCTTGCCAAGCAAACCACTTTGGCTCAAAAATCAGGAAAGTTTATACCAATCCCTGTCTCTGGTAAAGTAAACATTATTAAGAACTCTAATTTCTCGCTCATAATGAATTATTTCCCTTCCTATTCCGTTAATTTTCTCAAATACCCGAAACAAATCCCTCATTTCGCCCGAAAAGGGACAAAATTGGGAATATTCCGATAAAATTCTTTATCTTTGTTTATTAACCATAGAACAAAAGCAGGAATAAAGCTTTAAGCAAATCCTTTTTTATAACCGAAATTTCAAATGAAAGAGAAATATTGCTGGAAAATTGAGGCTAAGCACAGCCCGGAAACTATTGACAGAATATTGTTGCCAATCCGAAAAAGAGGGCTAAGTGTCATTAGCTTTAACTATCAGCAAAAAGATGCTTCTACGGCTACATGTATTGTGGAATTTGAAATTGAACCTGCGGAAACCGACAGGATTTATAAAAACATGCTTCGTATTCACGATATCCAAAATGTAATCAGACTCGAAGCGACAGCTTAAACTCCAATATCTGCTGTGAGTCAGCCTGAAAAAACATCCATACCCGTTTATAGCATAGACCGCTTCCGGACCGGCCATTCACAACAGTATCAATTACAAATATTTGACCGGAACCGGAACTTCAAGGAGGTACACTCTCATGTGCAGTACCCTCACCGGCACGACTTTTACGAAATTCTGTTTCTAACTAAAGGAAGAGGAACTCATACCATTGATATCATAGACTATGAGATCAAACCCAATATGATCTTCTTTCTTTCCCCCGGGCAGATTCACGACCTGGTACTTTCCGATGATATGTATGGGTATCTATTCCTGTTTACCTCCGAATTTTACTTACTAAATAAACCGGACAAAAATCAACTACTGGAACTCCCTTTTTTTTATACATTGACTGCCGGCTCTCCTCCATTATACCTGAAAAAAGAGGAAGATGTAAAGGAACTGACAGAACTTTTCCAACAGGCGATTAGGGAAAGCGAGCAAAATTACCCTGATTCTCCGGATCTGATAAGGGCTCTGTTGGATATTATCCTTATCAAATGTAAGCGATTGCACCCTGCCGGTGCAGAAGATAAGCAAAACAGTAAAGGCCGTTTACTGGTAAAACGGTTCAAGCAATTGATCGAGGAAAAGTATCATGAAAACCTTTCGGTAAAAGACTATGCAGAAATACTCGCAGTAACACCCAATCATTTAAGTGAAACAGTAAAAGCTTTAACCGGAAAAACTTCTACCGACCTCATCAATGAAAAAATGATTCTGGAAATAAAGCGATTATTACTTCACTCCGATATGACCGTTTCCGAGATCGCCTATCATTTAAACTTTGCCGATCAGTCCTATTTTTCAAGGTATTTCCGGAAGCAAACTGGTATTTCTCCAGGCGAGTTCCGGGCTCAATCCATAAAAAATACCTAAGTTAAAGGTAAAAATATACCCAATTTCAGGGTTTATTTTTGCACCTTTGTAAATAGAGGTAAAATAGATTTTTTACAAAAACATTATAAATCACATACGCAATGGCTAATTATTTCAACACACTTTCTCTTAGAGAAAAATTAAACCAATTGGGAGTTTGTGAATTCATGGACAGAAGTGAATTCGCTGACGGAGTAAATGCTTTACTAGGTAAGAAAATCGTAATCGTAGGTTGCGGTGCTCAGGGATTGAATCAGGGATTGAACATGAGAGATTCTGGCCTGGATATTTCTTACGCCCTTAGAAAAGAAGCTATTGAGCAGAAAAGAGCTTCCTGGAAAAACGCAACAGACAATGGATTCAAAGTTGGCACTTACGAAGAATTAATCCCTACGGCTGACCTTGTTATAAACCTTACTCCTGATAAACAACATACTGCAGTGGTTAGTGCTGTAATGCCTTTGATGAAAAAAGGTGCTGCGCTTTCTTACTCTCACGGATTTAACATCGTGGAAGAAGGAATGCAGATCAGAAAAGATATCACTGTAATAATGGTGGCTCCTAAATCTCCAGGTTCTGAAGTAAGAGAAGAGTACAAAAGAGGTTTCGGTGTACCTACTCTTATCGCTGTACACCCTGAAAACGACCCTGAAGGCAAAGGTTGGGACTATGCAAAAGCGTATGCTGTTGCAACCGGTGGACACAGAGCTGGTGTTTTAAAATCTTCTTTCGTTGCTGAAGTTAAATCTGACTTGATGGGTGAACAAACTATCCTTTGCGGATTGTTACAAACCGGCTCTATCCTTTGCTTCGACAAAATGGTAGAAAAAGGAATAGACAAAGGGTATGCAGCAAAACTTATCCAATACGGCTGGGAAGTTATCACTGAGTCTTTAAAGCATGGAGGTATCACCTTAATGATGGACAGACTTTCCAACCCAGCTAAAATCAAAGCATTTGAACTTTCTGAAGAATTAAAAGAAATCATGCGTCCATTGTTCCAGAAACATCAGGACGATATCATGAGCGGAGAATTCTCCAGAGTAATGATGGAAGACTGGGCTAACAACGATAAGAATTTGTTAACCTGGAGAGCTGCTACTGCTGAGACTGCTTTCGAAAAAACTCCTGCGAGCAATGTGAAGATCTCTGAGCAGGAATACTATGACAACGGATTATTAATGGTAGCTTTCGTAAGAGCAGGTGTTGAACTTGCATTCGAAACTATGACTGAGTCCGGTATCAAAGAAGAGTCTGCTTACTACGAGTCATTACATGAGACTCCACTTATTGCGAATACTATTGCTCGTAAGAAGCTATACGAAATGAACAGAGTAATCTCTGATACTGCTGAGTACGGATGCTACCTGTTCGATCATGCATGCAAGCCTCTGTTAGCAGACTTCATGAAGAAAATCGATACTGATGTAATCGGTAGAAACTACAATGAAGGAAAGGACAACGGCGTTGACAACAGAACATTGTTACAAGTTAATGAAATCATACGCTTCCATCCTATTGAAATAGTTGGAGCTGAATTAAGAGCTGCCATGACTGAAATGAAATCTATCAGCCTTGGAGCTGCTGAAGCTGTAAACGAAACTGCTGAAGCTGCTGTATAAAACAAACTGATAATCAAAACAAAAAAAAGCCTGACAACAACAGTTGTCAGGCTTTTTTACTTTAACTATATCGATAGTAGTTAATATAATTCTCCTTGCTTTAAAACAAAGTTACTCCTAAATCCACAACCAGCATCTTAACCTTGTAAACATTTCATCATTCTTTCTAATTATCTATTCAGTAAATGGAGCAAGACAAGAATGAAGAAAACTTTCGGAGCTATTTTAACCATATTGGGCATCATTGCCTTAATCTACTCTGCTTATACTTTTGTAACTTCTGAAGAACCAGAATGGAGAAACCTGATAGTCACTTCCATACTAGGCATTATTTTCTTTTCCTCCGGAATCAGCTTAATAAAAAGTGTAGAATAGATAAAATTGTATTACCACCCATCGCATAACAATCATAATAAAAATATTACATAAAAAATTTGCTTATTTACAATAATTTTGTAACTTATACTTATCTATTTGAAACCATTTCTATTTTCAAACAATTAACAAGGCAACCAACTCTTTTCCTACAAAAATCTAGTTTACAATAAATTAAACAATAAATAATCCAAAAGCAGTTAATCAAACCCGAACCATATTAGTTAATAAAAATATAACTATTTAAATAATAAATTATATATTAATAACCAAAAACGTATTATAAAGCTATAAATCAACAAAATTTAAAAATTTAAAACAAAAAATGGTTACTTCTTACATATAAAATCGAATAAATACGATATAAACCCTTACCACTATGAAAACAATAATCACTTCCAATATCTTTCTGATATTACTTCTATATACAATATCTGCAATGAGTCAGGAAGTTTTATCTGAAGCAGATACAGCAACTTCCACCTCTCTCACCTCTGAAACCAGCCTTGACTCCCCAAAAGACTCTGCTCAGCCAACTGACAATAATACCAAAGATATCTATTCAGGTAGATCCAGCATCAATTATAATAATCCAGATAAGCCCAAAGAGGCTGTAACAAAGCCAGAAGTAAAAAAGAGCCTTATAAGCACTGCAGACAAACTACTGATTGGCTATACCTATAACCGCTATGGGGAACTGGTTACTCCCAAGGGATATGGAATTCAGGTGGTGGCGTTCTGCAATTTTAATAATCTTCAAAAATACCTGCGCTTATTTGCTGACAAAGATATGTACATTCAGGTCATTGACTACACTAATCATTCAGTTCCATTGTACAGAGTTATCATTGGAGCCAATGAAAACAAAGAATTCATTGAAAAAGAAATTTCCTTTTTCAACAATGCAGGTGTAAGCGCTGTATTAAGGAAACACAGCACAGCAAACTACGAAGCTTACAATTATACCAAAAATACCCGCTGATAAATCCTTTTATTTCAATTGAACAGGGTCTACACACTCACCATGAGGATGAGAAGTGCAGGCACTGTTCAAATTGATGGAGTCTGAATTATTACGATCAGATAAATTATCTGCCACCAGCAGCCTGTTCTGCTCTTGGATTTACTCTGGATTCTGCAATTTTAGTCAACTCCAGATCAGCATTCCTTTCTTCTTCCAATGTTTGATGTAACAAACTCTGAACTTCTTTTTGTCCAAGATCTTTAGCAAATGTAGTAAGAGTACCATAAGTGGCAATTTCATAATGCTCTATTTTTTGAGCAACCGCAATTATAGCAGCATCCATCACTTTACTATCCTTAATTTCAGATATAAGTTCTTCCGCTTCTTTTATATTACCTTCCATTGCCATACACTTAACACCTGTAAGGCTAACATTAAGAATTGAACCTATTTTATCCAATCTCTCTTTTTGCTTTTCAGTAACTTTTAAATGCTCATTTAATACTTTCTTAAGTGCATCAGAAGAAACATTTTGAGCTATTTTCGGAAGAGCCTTTATTAATTGCGCTTCAGCATTATATACGTCTTTAAGCATTTCTACAAAAAGATCATTCATTGTTGTTACTTTCATAATAGAAGATTTTTTGGGTTGATAAATTTGTTTTAAGTACAACCCCAAAGCACCATCTATGTTTGTCAGCGAAGCAAAATTAACAGAAGTAACTCTATTTATATTTTCTTATTGCACTAATGAAATAAACAATTTCATAGGTTACTCTAAATTCTCTTTTTATAATAAAAAATAGCTTAGTCATGTTGTTAAAAATTATGATCCACTTTAAAAACCGAAGAGGTAATTCATTTGTTATTCGCCTTGAGGCAATGGCAGGCTTAACTGAGTAAACGGCAACAATTCATTAGTCATCAAGCAATCATTTCATTTGCATCATAAACTTTTTTAGCCTCCCGATACACATCCACCAAATCCGATATATGGATATCTGCACATTTGAAATGGCCTTGAGGGCAGGTTTTATGTCCGTGCAAATTGCATGGTTTACACTCGGGTTTATTTCTAACCTCTATCACTCGCGAAAAGTCCGAAAGTGGCCCAAACCCAAAGCCGGGGACAGTAGAACAAAAAACAGCACAAACAGGTGCATTCATAGCTGAAGCAAAATGCAACGGCCCGGAATCATTCACATAGTTTAAAACAGCATTCTCCATCAACGCAGCAGACTCTTTAATACTTAATTTACCTGCCAGATTATACACTTTACCATATTGAACCGACTTAATAATGGAATCATTTAAACCTGTATCTCCAGGCCCGCCTATCAGATATATTGTAACATCATCCTTAGCGAGTTCATTTATTAATTCTACCCACTTTTGCCGGGGCAATTGCTTGGTATACCATACAGAAGCCGGAGCAATACATACATACTTCGATGTCTTATACGATAATACACGTTGTTTTATTTCATCCGTAAGATAAAGCCTGGGACGGTGGTCTTCCAACATTGCAAATGGCTCTATTAATTGCAGGTTCCTTTTGGTTTCATGTAAAGAGTTTGCATTGATGATGTGCTTCACCTTATAATCATAGCTGAATGAGAAAGGATTTTTATCAAACCCCGAAATATTAGATGCATTAGAAAGAAAGGCTATGATCCCGGAAGAGCCGAACCTATGCATATTTACGACCAGGTCATACTTTCTTTTTCGTACCTGGCGGATTATGGAAATCAAGGATCTTATTTTTTCCTTCTTATTAAATACTATCACTTCGTTTAATAAAGGATGCCCTGATAAGATTTCTTCATTTCCTTTTTTAACTATAAAATCAATTGCTGCATCGGGGTAAGCTTTAGCTAAAGCTTCAACTACAGGCGTTGCTAATACTACATCTCCAATAAAGGCAGTTTGAATCAAAAGAATTTTTCGAAGTTTCCTCACAATTTCCATTTAGCTAGTATAAAATTAATTCTAATTTTAATGTATTCGTATGTGCCCTTTTCTTCATAACCTTATAAAACTAATTACAAGGCTCGAATGTTTAAAAATATTTTTCCACAACCTCCCCTTAAATTTACATCTCAAAACCATTCTATCCAAAAATAATAACCGATGAAGAAGGGCAGACAATAATTAAAAGCAGGAAACTAAAAAAACAGTTAAGAATAAAAATGTGAATAGCTATTACTACTTCCCGTATCTCTATAAATAAAGAGGCTGTTCTATTTTTGAACAGCCTCTTCGCCTTGTCGGCTAAATATATAAACAAACTACTTATTCAGCTCTTCATAGATCTTATTCAACAAAACGCCATCCCTCACATTTTGGCTATACTCCCAAAACATTACTCCGCCCAATCCTTGAGATTTTACATACTCCGCTTTATATATAAATGACTCTTCATCGGCATAAGTGATAAAAGTCCGAGAATCTGCATTCCACAAATAAGGTGCTTTCGCATCTTCATCCCATAAGCGCACATATCCATTTTTATTGATATAGGTGGATTGTAAAGAATCATAGCTTAATGTGATATGCTTTCCCGATGCAGGTTGAAATAAACCATTGTCAACATTCTTCACTTGCTCCCAACCTCTTCCATAAAAAGCTAATCCCAATACGATCTTATGAGCTGGTACTCCTGCCTCAATATGGCCACGAACAGCATCAGCGGAACTGTTTCTCTCCTGCTTACCTATTTTTGAAGGATATAAAGGTGTATGATGCCCGGTTACCCTATCATTACCATGATAAAGATCATAAGTCATAATATTAATAAAATCAAGGTACTGATGTGCTATTCCTAACTCCGTATGCTTCAGATACTCTTGGTCTCCTCCGGTGGCAATAGTTAATAAATAAGCATTTTCATTGGTTCTGCCATCCAATTTTGACTGCTTATCCAACTCTTCTCTAAGTTGTTTAAGCATCAAAGTAAAGTTTTCCTTATCCTTTGCGCGAAAAATATTACCACCTCCGGGCTGTCCGGGGTACTCCCAGTCAATATCCACCCCATCCAGGTTGTTCTCTTTCATATAAGACACAGCAGACTTGGCAAACTGGAGCCGCGATTTTTCATTAAGGGCCGCATTGGAGAAAAAGTCTGCTCCCCAGCCACCAATAGAGATAAGTATCTTAAGATCTTTATTCTCCTGCTTCAGCGAGTTCAAATATTTTAAATTTTCAACATCTCTTTGGGTTGCTGGTTTTACTAATCCAAATTCATCTAATGAAGTAAATGCATAATTTATATGGGTAAGTTTGGAAACATCTATTTTCATCTTACTTACATCTACCCATCCAGCCACATAACCAATTATTTTATATTTTTTCATTGATTGAGAAGGAGCCGAATTTTGAAAAGAAGTTGTAATAATAAGAAGTAGCGGAACGAATAATAAGCTAATTATTTTCTTCATAAACTCTGGATTTTAATTAAAGCTATTAAGGTAGGTATTGATTTATTATTTATAAAAAAAAACAGAAAGGTTTATCATTCAAGCCAGCTAAAAAATAATGCCCTGATTGATAAAAATCTCACATTACTACCAATAACTCCCATTGTAAACCAACAACTTTCGACCATAACCTTCCATATAATATCCATGAAGTAATATCAACTTTTTCGGACACATTTAGGG
>DATCKK010000160.1:0-4132 GCA_036562325.1 Cytophagaceae bacterium
ACTCTCAGACGTTAAATGCGGTCTTTATACCGGATTTTCATACAGAGGTTTACCCACTTTCCCCAAATCACTGGTTGTTTCCGAGCCGGAAATTCTTCCGGGGGATGGAACCTACTGTACCGGTGAAGAAATAGATTTAAGCTATATTTTTGGGGGATATGTTGATCCTTCAACTTTAGTTTGGAAAGCTCTTGGCGGTGGACATACATTCACTCCGGGAGGAGCTACGTCAACAGTACCTAACCCTAAAATAAGCTTCTCAACCACAGGAGCAAAACAAGTTATCGTGGAATTTCAGGATGCCTGTGGAAGGGCTTATGACGACACTATTAACCTTACTATAATAGACCCTAAAATACCTGCTGGTTCAATAACCTGTAATTCAAATTATATTGCATTAACAGCGACTGGCACTCCTTCATCAGATCACCCAAATTATGTTTGGTATGATGCCGCTGTAGGTGGAAATGTACTAGGTACAGGATCTCCTGTTAATCTTTATTACGATAACACACATGCTCCTGCCTCTGTTTGGGTTGAAGTTGCCGAAAACGTTTCTACAACTTCTTCCGGAACAAATAGATCCATTGGAGCATCTGCGGCAGGTTTTGGATGGGTAGGAAACATTCCATCCAACTATTCAGTTTCCGGAATCAATATTCTATCAGATAACTTTATACTTAAATCCTTTGATATCAAACCATATAATGGTGGAGGTACTAATTGCAATAATTTTGAATTTACGGTAGAGATAAGTAATGGGTCTGGCGTTGTATTCAGCAAATCTTACAATTCTGGCACATTTACTTGTGGAAATGCTTTCAAAGTAGATGTTTTTACCCAATTGCCTAAAGGCAATAATTACACTATTACCTTAAAAAACTTTACAGGCAATATCAGCTATTTGTATGGCGGTAACTGGGGGGGAGCTACCAATGCAAATGAAATATCGTATCCTGCACAGGGAGCAGGAACCTGTTCAATTGGAAATTTGGTGTATGACTTTGCAAATTATTCGATTGAAACATCCTGCTCTCAAAGAGTAAAGATTGATAGAAACTGTACCTTGCCAGTAGACTTCACCTATTTCAATGCTACTCCGGATAATGATAAAATATTGTTAGTATGGGGTACAGCATGGGAAGTAAACAATGATTATTTTGACATTCAACACTCCATAGATGGAGAAAACTTTACTTCCGTTGCCAAAGTAAAAGGACAAGGAAGCACAAATAGTCCAAGTCAATATATGGCATATCATACTGAGCCGGTTAATGGTATCAATTATTATAGAATCGTTCAGTATGACTTTGACAAGCAAACGACTATCAGTCAAACAATAGCAGTAGCGTTTAACTCAATTGAGACTATTCAGGTTAGGCCCAACCCTTCTAAAGACCTGTTTACCATAAAAGTTATTAATGGTTTAGAAGATGCCACCATCAATGTATTAGACTTATTGGGCCGAAATTTGAGCTCAACTGTCCTTACCCGGGAAGTAAATGAAATCAGTATTGGGGAAAGCTTAGAGAAAGGAACTTATATTCTTCAATACGTATCCAAATCCGGAATACAATATATAAAGGTTGTTAAGGAATAATTGAAAAACCATTAGAGAACAAATAAAAAAGCTGCCTTCTTGGGCAGCTTTTTTATTATTGTTTACTTGTTTGAATTGTAACCAAATACGCAAATTGGGCTTAAAATGATAAGTTAGCATACCTTAACTCCCCCTCTTATCACTCTTTTAAATTAACTTATCGTAAAATATCTTTCTATGAACTGCACGACAACATAGAACATCCGGGTCGTCGTGTAGCCCAATCCGGCCGCCTTTTAAAAAACTCATCAAACTTATCAGAATAAGGTTCTTTGATAGCCTCTTGCAATTTTAAAAACAAGGTATTATCTCCACTGGTCAATGCGTCGATGGCTTCATACAACAGATAATTCCTTAAGATAAATCTTGGATTGGCTTTCTTCATTTTTAAAATTGATTCTTCGCGGGAACATGAGTTAGACTTGATTCTTTCAATGTAAGCCTGCAAAACATGGTACAACGCTTTACTTTCTTCAGGAAGAAGTGCTCTATAATAACTGTCTTTAAAATGATTTACTATCTCTTTCTCATCTTTCAGTTCTAATGACAGATCTATTAATAATTGATAAAACAAAGTCATATCGGGTTTCACAGAAGAAAGTACTTGCTCAAAGTCATCTATAAAATCAATATCCTCTGTATACACCTGGTCCAGGCCCAATTTATTCCCCATCATATAATAGTACTGTTTCCAATATACTTCCTTGTACCCTTCGAGAGCAGCCGCTAATTCTTCACGGTCAGGCACCAGTGATGAAATGGCATCTGCCAGTCTGCCAAGATTCCAGAAAGCAATAGCAGCCTGTCTTCCAAAAGCATATCTTCGCCCCGGAAGATCAGTCGTATTAGGAGTAAAGCCGGGGTTATAATCATCCAAAAAAGAATAAGGCCCATAATCAATAGTAAGGCCGATAATAGACATATTATCGGTATTCCAATAGCGCGAACGTAAATTAAAAAACAAAAACTGGCGCGACACGTCCCCGTTCGTGCCTTTTTGTTTTTTGCTGTCAACTAGCTAATAACGTAATAAAATTTATAAGATCAAATAGATAACTACCATAGAAAGACTCTTTAACCTGAGTTCTTTATCGCACTTTTTACTATTTGGACATCAAATGTTTAGTCAGGAAACTTAACCACATATTAGGACTATAAGACGCTGCTGGAAAACATATGGAGGCCTTACCAATAGATATCACTCAACAAAACCAAGCGATGGCAACTCACGAAAAACTGCGGGGGCTGTCATGTAACCTGGCTTATATTCTCTATTATTTCATCTCCTACTATCACATTGGCACGAAGACAGCTAACACACTTAACTTAACTTCGAGCCATCACTGCTTCTTATGCTATTCTCGCCATTGTGAGATTATATAGAGAATAACAATATGGTGAAACCGGCACCCGGTCTTGTATACTCTCTTCCCCGGCATCATCATACAATAGTTATTGATACCATTCCCATTCGGACAGACATACCTGTCTGACAGTCAATTTCCTGGTTATAATCGCATTGGTAGGTATTCCAAAACAGAAGACAAAACATAGTCACCTGTAAACAAAAGAAGAGACTATCTTTTAAAGACAGTCTCTTCTTTTACCATTTTATGAGATGTATTTTATTCTGTTCTTCCTACATTTCCTTCATTATTGATAATGTGTATCCACCCTCGTTTGACCTCATTTCCGCAACCAGGGGTTAAATCATAATAGTATACACCGTCCACTATATCCGGAGTCCAGTTATTATCATAATCATTGGTACGGAATACCCTGGTTCCCCACCTGTTATACACTTCCAGTTTTGCCCCCGGCAATAAAGCTCTTCCAACATCATCCATAATCAGGAAGGTATCATTATAACCGTCGCCATTAGGGGTAAGAAGGTTTGGAATTTTAAGATTCTGTTTTTCAATTGCAGAAACTACCACATTAACAGTATCCACACATAAGTTAGAATCGATGGCGACTACCATAAAGTTATTGGTTGCATTATAAACAACTGATTTTACAGAATCACCTGAAACGAATGGTTCTGTTTCTCCATCTTTGTACCAGAAATAGGTATACTTATCTGATAAAAGAGAAGTAACAAACAATTCAGCCTCCCCTCCTATACATACCGGATTCTTACCCGCCATTGCCTCTATGGATGGCAACGAATGAATTATAATATTAACAGAGTCCATTACGGCCTTGCAACCAGTACCTGGCTCTTCTACAAATAAGTAATATTTATAAACACCCGCAGCCGGCGCAACAAAAGTTGGATCCAGGTCAGTTTCTTCATGAAGGTAGTCTAATAAAGTGACTGCATTTCCAGGCTCCCACCAATAAATAGTATTTTCGGTATGGTTGTATAACTTTGCTTTAATATCAACCGGGAAGCCAAAACAAGCTTTTAATGTACTTGTAATAGAATCTCCGCCCGCATCTCCATAAGGAGAAATAACTTTTACAGTAGCAAAATCATACGCAGAACACCCATCAGAAACTACAGTAACTGTATACACACCTGCTATTTTC
>DATCKK010000541.1:0-5876 GCA_036562325.1 Cytophagaceae bacterium
ACCAAAACAGCATTTGGACTTTAATCTTAAACAAGTTCATATCTTTTTAGTTTTAAAAATAACTCTTTATAAATAATCATTTAAACATCTCGATTCCTTAACCTTTAAGGAAATCCTATTTAATAATTTTGTTATGTATAATATTGAAGAATTAGAAGTGCGGTTATTGTCTGAATTGAAAGAGATAGCCGAAGAGCTGGGAATCAACAACTATAAAAAACTTCAGAAAAAAGAACTTATATATAAAATTTTAGACCAACAGGCAATAACGCCAGAATCACAACTCCCACAAAAGAAACAATCAATGAACACTACAGAAAAACCAGATGAAGAGACTCTGGGTGAGTCTAAAGCTGAGCCTAAGAGAAGACCCCGCGTAAAAAGAGAAAATGTTAAAGAACCAGAACCAGCTAATGATGATTTTCTATTAACAAGCAACGATTATTCATACGAACCTTATCAAAAAGAAGAAGAATTTTCATTGCCTGTGGTGGATGCTGAAGTCTCTTCAGAGTTCAAAGAAGACAAGGACATTAGCAAAAGAAAGATAAGCTACCCAACCGGCGTAAACATTAAAGAGTTTGACGGTATAATTGAAAATTCAGGTGTATTGGAGATAATGCAGGATGGTTATGGATTCTTAAGATCTGCAGATTATAATTATCTTGCCAGCCCTGATGATATATATGTTTCTCCTTCACAAATCAAGTTATTCGGATTAAAGACAGGTGATACTGTTAAAGGCCAGATCAGGCCTCCAAAAGAAGGCGAAAAATACTTCGCACTTTTAAGGGTGGAAAGTGTAAACGGAAAAACTACAGAAGAGATCAGAGACAGAATTCCGTTCGAATACCTTACACCTCTATTCCCACAAGAAAGATTAAACCTAAGCACTACTCATAATACTTTATCTACAAGAATATTAGACCTGTTTGCTCCTATCGGTAAAGGGCAAAGGGGTATGATTGTAGCACAGCCTAAAACAGGTAAAACAGTATTGTTAAAAGAAATTGCCAATGCAATTGCTGCCAACCACCCTGAAGTATATTTAATGATTCTGCTGATTGACGAAAGGCCTGAAGAGGTAACTGATATGGCCAGAAACGTAAAGGCAGAAGTTATTTCTTCAACCTTCGATGAGCAGGCAGAAAGACACGTGAAGATAGCAAGCATCGTTCTCGAAAAAGCAAAGAGAATGGTAGAATGCGGACATGATGTAGTTATTCTTCTTGATTCGATTACTCGTTTGGCCCGTGCCTACAACACTGTTGTTCCTTCTTCCGGTAAAATACTTTCCGGTGGTGTGGATGCTAACGCTCTTCATAAACCAAAAAGGTTCTTCGGAGCTGCAAGAAATGTAGAAAATGGAGGTTCTTTAACCATCATTGCTACAGCTCTTATTGAAACAGGTTCTAAAATGGACGAGGTTATCTTTGAAGAATTCAAAGGTACAGGTAACATGGAGCTTCAGTTAGACAGAAAGCTGGCTAACAAGAGGGTTTATCCTGCTATTGATGTTCCTGCCTCAGGGACAAGACGTGAAGATCTGTTGATGGATAAAGAAGAACTTTCAAGGGTATGGATCTTAAGGAAGTTTATGTCTGACATGACTTCTATGGAAGCTATGGAATTCCTCATTGACAAAATGAAGAACACCAAGGACAACAATGAATTCCTTATCTCAATGAATGGATAAATAGTTGCAATGACTATAAAAAGAAAAGCGGGCAATCCCCGCTTTTTTTATGGATTATATTTTGTTAAGCCCCATTTTTTCTATGGCGAAATACATAAAGAAAAAGTCTCATAAAGTTGGGTTGCCTCCCGGAACATTAAAAACAGTAAGTGATAAAACCCGAAAGGTTAAACTTGAAGTTATTAATTATAACCAGGATTTTCTTCATGAAAAAACAGTGAATAATCCATACGACTGTAGGCCGGACAATTTTGTTAACTCCATAGCCTGGATAAATATAGATGGAATTCATGATGTAAAATTGATTCAGGAAATAGGCGAATACTATAACCTCCACCCTTTATTAATGGAGGATATTTCATCTCCGGGCCAAAGGCCTAAACTCGATGATTACGATGATTATATATTTACAGTATTGAACATGCTTCAATACGATGAGAAAAAAAGAGAAGTAAAGGCCGAACAGATAAGTTTTGTATTGGGAGAAAACTATGTGTTGAGTTTTCAGGAAGACCCTACTGATATATTCAATCCAAACCGGGAAAGAATACGCGGCGGTAAAGGCAAAACAAGGAAGTCCGGCCCGGACTATCTTATGTATTCACTAATTGATACCATCGTAGATAATTATTATATCATTCTTGAAAAGATTGGAGATCAAATTGAAGAGCTTGAAAACAAAATCATTACAAACCCCGGGCCTAACTGGCTAAAAGATATTTATAGCCTGAAAAGAGAACTCATAGGGTTAAGAAAAACCGTCTGGCCTTTACGAGAGCTAATCAGTAAACTGGAAAGAGATGAGCATAAATTTATAAAACCGGAAACGCAGGTTTTTTACAAAGATGTGTATGATCATACTATTCAGGTAATTGATACAATAGAATCATTCAGAGATATACTCTCAGGATTATTGGATGTTTATCTTTCGCAAACAAGCAATAAGATGAACTCTATAATGAAAATCCTTACTGTTATATCAACTATTTTTATTCCATTAACTTTTATCACCGGTATTTATGGAATGAATTTTCATAACATGCCTGAACTGCGATGGGAGAACGGATACTACATGGTACTGGCCTTATGTGGATTCATCTTCGTAGCGATGATTGTTTTTTTTAAAACAAAAAAATGGCTATAAATAGAATGCAAACAAAGAAGCCGTAGATTCCGGCTTCTTTGTTTTATTTAAAACTTATTAACTCTACTTCAAATATCAATGTTGCATTAGGTGGCACTATAAATCGCCGCTCATTTTCCGGATCTTTCACTCCACGCTTACCATAAGCAAGATGAGGTGGCACTATAAGTATTGCTTTTTCCCCTTTGCTCATCATTAAAAAACCTTCATTCCATCCGGGGATAATATCCTTATCACCAATGGTGAATTTAAATACTCCGTAAGTATTCATTGAATCAAAGACGGTTCCATCTTCCAGCCTCCCTGTATAAGTCACTCTTACTTTACTTCCCTCTTTTGGCTTGTTGCCATCTCCTGCTTTAACCTGAACATACTTAAGGCCTGTTTCCGTAGTGATGGTATCGCCTGATGCCCAGGCTGTAGAAATCGAAAATACAATAACGAAGAGATAGATAGCGGTTTTCATAGAACAAAATTAAATCCCTATACTTAAACGTAATTTGAAGGATCTGGTTTTTCGTCTAAAAATCTGTGCATTATAAAACCAATAAAAAAGGGAGCTGTTAACTCCCTTTTTTATTTATATTCTTTTTGATCAACCTTAGTTATTCATGATTTCGATATCAAACACCAACGTAGAGTTAGCCGGAATTCCTGGCTGTTCGTAAGGACCATAAGCCAAAGCAGATGGTATATATATAGTTGCTTTATCACCTTTGTTCAAATACATAAGTCCTTCATCCCAACCTCTTATCACCTCTCCCATTCCTACATTTACCGGAAGCGGCCCTCTATCTTTAGACGAATCAAATACGGTCCCATCCATTAACTTGCCAGTGTAGTGTATATTTACTGAATCACCTGGCTGAATGCTCATGCCATCGCCTTTCTTGTGAACAACATAATATATACCGTTAATGGTCTTTTTAGCACGGATGTTATTCTTATCCAAATACTGGGCAATAGTAGTTGTGTCTTGAACATACTGTTCCATGATCTGATTCCTGAACTCTTCCTGCCGAGCCATTTCTTCATCTACCTCTTTCTTGGTAAACACATTTTCCACCTTAACCAGCAACTTTAGCTTTGATCCTTTTTTAATCCCTTCCGGCAACTCGCCTTCAGGCCCCGGGCCATATACAGAATCGGCAGCCACAATAAACTCTGCGCTGTCGCCTTTGGATAGTAAGGCAAATGCATTTTCAAGATATCCATCCTGAATAGGCATTTGCTGAGGCCCCAGGTCTTTATAAGTGTCCAGCAAAACAGAGTCTTCGTCGTTTTTAATAATAAAATTAATCAGGGCTATACCCCCATTTTCTACTTCGGCAGTAGCAGAGTCAGCAATAATTTTGTATTTAATCCCGGAGTCGGTGGTTTTATATTGATTACAGGATTGAAATATAATGAGAGAAGATATTCCGGAAAGGAATAATAGTTTTTTTAACATGCGTGTTTTTCTAAGTTAAGTACTTCGGATAATTGTTCTTTGTAAGCCGGCAGCAGACTTACAAATTTTTCAACTGTTTTTTCAAGGTTTAGTTCGGATTTTCCACCTGCTGCATTCTTGTGTCCACCTCCTTCGAAATGTTTTCTGGCAAATTCATTAACCGAAAACTCTCCTTTAGAGCGGAACGATAGCTTAACAGCATCCGACCTTTCAATAATTACGGCAGCAATGACAACGCCTTCTACAGAAAGCGCATAGTTGACCAGGCCTTCGGTATCTCCGGTTTGTGAATTGAACTGTTCAAGCTCAGATGATGAAATGGAAATATAAGCGGTATACAGATCAGGTAATATTACCAGTTTATTTAACAATGCATAACCTAAAAATCTTAGTTTTATTTCGGAATTGTTGTCATAAATCAGCCTGTGGATTTTAGACACATTCACATTAAGAGAAATCAGGTCTGCAATTATAAGGTGCACCTGCTTATTAGTGCTTGGATGTCGGAAGGAGCCGGTGTCTGTCATTATACCAGCATAAATACATTCTCCAATGCAGGTATCCAGCAAATCTCTTTCTCCCAAACCAATAATTACTTCATAAACTAATACGGCAGTAGCAGCAGCTTTAATATTCCAGAAAGTAATATCTGCAAAATCTTCCGGCTCTAAATGGTGGTCAATTAAAACCTTTTTTGCTTTAGATGCTCTTACATATTCTCCCAACTCGTTAATTCTCGATAATGAGGAAAAATCGAGACAGAATATAACATCAGCCTCTGCTACAAGCTGTTTGGACAACTCCTCTTTTCCTTCATCAAAAATTATAACATCTTCATTTCCATCCATCCAGGTTAAAAAGCCGGGATAGTCAGTAGGAGAAATCACCGTGGCAGTATGGCCTTTTTTTGATAAAAACCTCTTTAGGGCAAGTGAGGATCCCAAGGCATCTGCATCCGGTTTTTGATGGGTGGTAATAACAATTTTTTTTGGAGAACTAAGAAGTTCTTTTAAAGCTTCAAGATCCTGCATTTGTAACGCTACACTTTCTGTAGTATAAAGTAAACAACAAAAGTGATAATAAAAAGATTTAAAAACAAAAGATGAGAATTGAGTTATGATATTAAATTCAAAATTATCGTAAAACACACCTTTTTGTCGGGGAAAGGTTATATTTTTACCGGTTTGATTAAAACATTTAATTTTAAAAACCTAAAACAGTATTATGGCAGGAAATAAAACTTTTACAATGATAAAGCCAGATGCAGTTGCAGATGGCCATATTGGTGCCATTACCAAAATGATTGAAGAGGGAGGGTTTAGAATATGTGCTATGAAGATGGTAAAACTTTCGGAAGAAAGAGCCGGTCAATTTTACGAAGTACATAAAGGAAAACCTTTTTATGATACCCTGACAAAATACATGTCTTCAGGACATATAGTAGCTATGGTTTTAGAAAAGGAGAATGCGGTAGCAGACTTCCGTAAACTAATCGGAGCTACAAATCCGGCCAATGCAGAAGAAGGCACCATTCGTAAAAAGTTTGCCAAATCCATGGAAAAAAACGCCATTCATGGAGCTGATTC
>DATCKK010000161.1:0-3037 GCA_036562325.1 Cytophagaceae bacterium
GTAAAGAATCTGACGGTGTTAAGCGGTGCTCCTTTTTTAGGAGTATTTTTAGTATTCAAAAAGTCTAATTCTTCTGCTGTGATTTGCCCTTTCTTCAAAATACTCTGGCCGATTTCATCAACTAACTTATCTTCTGGATTAACAGCAGGAGAACTAACTGGTAAATCAGGCTCTTTTGCAATCCTCTTTATCGCAGCAATTCTATCTTGTGAAACCTCATCAACTAACTTCTCAACAAATTCTTTCTGATTGACCCCTTCAGGAACACCATCATCCATAATATCGCTTAGGACTTTAACCAGATTATTTTGTGCCGCTTCGCTTCCGGTTTCTTGATATTCCTTAAATGCAGCTTCTAAGACTTTTTTACGGTGTTTGTTTTTGATGTTATTAACGAATTTATTGTTGGTAAGCCCCCACATAACAACATCAACAACACCGTCCATAATTACTTCGCTACCAAAGTCTTTAATATAATTTTCCTTATCATCTACTAAAGGGAAGGAAGCAAGAAAGCTACCAACGGAATCTCCAATAGAAGCAGCTAATACACCAAGGATTTTGTTAGAAGCATTTGGTAGGTGTTTAGCAATAAGACTTCTCCCTACTTGTTCCCCAAGCTCCCCACCGCTGAACAAAGCAATGTTGATAGCCGTCCCTTTTAATCCAGGTTTCCTTTCTTCAGGGGCGAACGCCTGTTCGATAGCTGAATAAACCAAACCTCTTGCGGCAGCATTACCCATAGCAGAAAGAAGCTTAGGAGCATACTTCTCAACCTTTGCTATATTTTTGGTATAGCGAAAAGCTTTAGATGTCCATGAAGCAGCTTGAAAAGCTTTATTTGCACCGGCCACAATACCCGCACTTGCGATTATTTCAATACCTGTACGGGCTAAATCACCCCCGATATTAGCAATAGTCCCAAACTTTTTATTTGCTTTAATTAAATCATCTTCACCATATACCAAGTCAGCACCCCACGCAAAACCTTCCAAAAACTCAGCAACGGTATACATGAATGTTTGTTGTGCTGGAGTGTAATCATTCAACGATCTATCTTCATCATTGAAAAGATTGAACATCCAGTCAACTTCAATCTGAAACCGCTTTTTCTCTTTTGTTTCAGGCGTTTGAACTTCAGTAGGATATACACTTTTAAGCCATTGCTGAGCAAAAGATTCAACACTAGGAGCTTGCGAAGGAGCAAGAACAGGAACAGGAGAAGATGGAGGAGGAGCAGAAGCCAATGCTGGAGTAGTAAGGGAAAGAGAAGGAGGGGAAGAAGGGGAAGCTGGAGAAGGGACTTTAACAGTCCCTTGCTCCATTTTCCATTTATCTACAAAGTTATATTCAGCCATTTAAACCTCCTCTTTACTTGGTAAAGTGGATCCGTTTAGAAGGATTGTACTTATAATACTCTTTGAACTCTTCAGACTTAAACCAAGGATGTTTCGGGTTATTAGCATATAACTCTTCAGGAGTTACATCATAAGGATTAGAGGGATCATAGACGAATTTAGTTGAACTGTTATACATAGGTTTGAATCCTTGCTTCTTATAAATACCAGATTCTTTAATCCTTCTTTCGATTTCTCCAGGATCAAACCCTAACTCAGTCATATGTTCTCTATAATCCACAACAACTTTTCTAAAGTTCTGGTAGTTAACATTCTTACTCTGAAGTGTTTCTTTAGTATAACGGTCAGCCCATTCGTCCTTGAATTGCTTAGCTTCTTTTACAGTAAATCCTTTCTTCTGCATTTCGGCCATGTAATCAGCTACATTGCCTTCTCCACTATTAAAGAATTTATTTGTAAAATCAGTAGCATAATCCCTAATGTGTTCTTCAACATCCTGTGCAGGAACGTAAGCTTTATTGATAAGTTCATCCTTGATTTGACTAATGTTTAAACCGTTGTTAATTGCTTCATCAATAAGCCTAATCGCTTGTTGTGAAGGCATCTTCTGATAATTCTGCATTGCGAGTAATCTTTGTTGTTCTTGCATTTGTTGTTCCATTAAAGCTTGATACTGTTCATATGCAGCATTAATTGTATCTACAGGATTAATCTGACCAGAGATAAATCCTTGCATATACTCTTTACCAGAGTACGTTCCGGGTTGCATTTCTTCAGTACGCTCCCAAGAAATAGACTTGATAAGCGCTGCAGTCTGTCTGGTTAGCTCAACTACAGGGGTAGCAATCTCTTCCATCCATTCTTGGTAATTAGGATTTCTACCGCCATTGGCCGCCTTCCAGTTAGTCAATGCAACAGCATAGTAATGAGTCATGAACGTCTTTAAGTAATTACTAAACTCTCTTTCTTCAGGTGTAACTTCTCCTAATAATTCATCACCATAAGGTGTAGTAGTAGACGTTACAAGCTGTTTCCAGGTATCATCAATTAATTCTTTATCTTCCCATTTTACTTTACTGGATGAACCTTGTTGTTGTTCTTCATAGAGTTTTAAAGCCAATTCTCTTAATTCATCCGCATCTTCGCGAGTAAGTAAATGAAGTTGTACATGATCTTCAATATCTTGGAATGTTAATGTCCCCTGAGCAGCCTTTAAACGTAAACCCCAATAGACGCCCTCATCTCTTCTTAGGGCATAATTATCTTCTACTAACCCGTCCACATGTTTTAGTAAACGATCTACAAAAGGTTGAATATCGACACCACTACTTAAAATCTCTTCGCTATTAAATATCTCATTTATATATTCCATAGCTTTTTGTTGTGCCGCTAAGGGGTTTTCTTTTGCTAGTATATCAGCACTAACAACTCTTGCGTATAAACTTAACTCGGTTTTTCGCCGTAATTCCTTCGATTGCTCATTCTTCATTTGATCGATTAAATTCTTCCGACCATTTCTCATTCTTTCAGCAGCGTCAGAATATTGTTCAACCAGCTTTCCTAATTCAGTATTACTTACCGCGATTCCATTAGGGTCTTTTATAAAGGCATATTCCAACAACTCAGGCATACCTAAATAAACAGCATATTGTGCCACGTTTTCAAGAAACATTGCAGAT
>DATCKK010000170.1:0-3442 GCA_036562325.1 Cytophagaceae bacterium
CTCCATACCTGAAGAGAGCCCTATGATTCCGCATCATAATCCTGAAACTATGGAAACCAACGTGGAAGGAATGTATCTAGCCGGGGTAGTCTGCGGCGGATTGAACACCCATCTGTGGTTTATAGAAAACTCTCGTATCCACGCCAAGATAATTATAGATGATATTTTAAGAAAAGGAGCTAGACTTTAAGTCCGGCAACAAAAATGTCAGCGAGTTTTTTTTGCATAGAAAGGATAGCATCGAATTCAGACTTATCCGGGATAAAATCGTTTTTAAAATCCTTGAGCAGCGAAATGCGCATCCCTATCGTTCCGAACAAGAAAATACGTGCAGCTTCCGTCGTATCCACCTTTTTGAGTTCTCCACGTTCTATTCCTCGCCTAAAGACCTGCTCTACGATTTTCTGCTGGCGTTCAAAGGATCTTATAAGAATAGCCTCCAGCTCGGCGGGAAGTTCCTTACGCATAACGATAGTGTACTCCATAAGGTTGAAGTATTTTTTCTTGAAGTCCATATTTACTTCCAAGATAGTATGAATGCCCTCCAACACTGTGCTAGTCTTCTCTACTGCTTCCTTCGTAGTTTCTAAGGACTCTTCAATAAGATTTTCTAAAACAGCCGAATACAGACTATTCTTATCAGGAAAATAATAGTATAACAAGGCTTTGGAAAAAGATAAGTCCTTGGCAATCTCCGCCATGGTGGTTTTCGCCATACCATAATGAGCAAATCTTCTCTTTGCAATTTCTATTATTCTACTTCTCTTCTCGTCTGCATTTACTGCCATATTGTTTAATAAAATCTTTAGCTGTTTTTACTGTCTTTATCTTATCTTTACACGCAAGAATTCTTTATCTAAAGATACTATTTTTAATTTCAATTATTGCGTAAAACAAATTTGACACCGTGAAAATACAGAATAACATTGATTTAAAGCCATACAATACTTTTGGCGTCCATGCGCTCGCAAATCAGTTTATCGAAATTAACCATGAAAATCAGCTAATTGAGCTTTATAATTCTGGTATTTTCAAAAATAAATTTTTCGTCCTAGGTGGCGGAAGTAACATACTTTTTACGCAAGATTTTGAAGGAACCATCATTAAAATCGCCAATAAAGGTATTCAACATTTTATCGAAGGCAACAATATTTACGTCACTGCCGCAGGAGGTGAAATATGGAATGACCTCGTATGGTATTGCGTTGACCATGGTTTTCCGGGTTTGGAAAACATGGCCTTGATTCCTGGAACAGTAGGGGCCTCTCCTATCCAGAATATCGGTGCTTACGGTATCGAACTGATGGATATCATGTACACCTGTCGAGCTTTCGACACAATGACCGGCGAGTTCAAAACTTTCAGCAATCAGGATTGTGGTTTTTCCTACCGGGACAGCATCTTCAAATCCAAATACAAAGGTCGCTTCATCATTGTGTCGGTAACCTATAAACTAAACCTTCATAGTAAACTCAACACCTCATACGGCGCTATTGAAGTCGAACTAGCAAAAAGAGGAATATCAAATCCCACTATAAAAGACATAGCAGAGGTCGTTTCCCATATCCGTGTAGAAAAACTTCCCGACCCAAGCACCATTGGCAATGCAGGTAGCTTCTTCAAAAATCCTATCATCCCAAATTTCCAGCTTGAAAAACTAAAAGAAGTCTATCCGAACATCGTATGCTTTCCTATGGACGACACACACACCAAAGTAGCGGCAGGCTGGCTTATCGAACAGTGTGGATGGAAAGGTAAAGAAGTAGGAGAAGTAGCAATATGGAAAAATCAAGCCCTTGTGATTACCAATAAAAACAAAGCCACAGGAAAAGAAATTTTTGAGGTGTCGTCACTCATTATTGATGATGTAAAGGAAAAATTTGGCATAACACTGGAAAGAGAGGTAAACATACTATAAAAAAGTTTTCCACAATTCTTAAAAACTTATCTTAATAAAATTTTCCAATCGCGCTTAATACCTCCATAAAGCGCGAATTTTATTATTTTTATTTATAAATAACAAAATTTTAACAATTCGCAATAATTTTTAGCACAGTCTTTGCATTGTAATTCGGGCAAGGTAGTTTGACTATCGTGAATAGACATTTTATTTCGATAAATAACTATTCATTAAAACTACTAATTCGAAAATTACAAACCGTAGTGCTATGAATAGAACAAAATTTAATGCTTTAGTAATTCAACAGGCGGACTCGTTGAGATTGTACGCTCGCAACTTTACTAAAGATCATGATGATGCAAACGATTTGGTTCAGGACACCTTGTTGAAGGCAGTAACCTATTTTAAAAATTTCAGGGAAGGAACCAATTTAAAAGGATGGCTGTACACCATCATGAAGAACACCTTCATAAACAACTATCGACGTAATACCAAATCCAACAGCTTCATCACCAAAGAAGAGGAAATTTCGCCTGTAAATTTGGTGCATTCAGCGACAAAAAACCAAGGTGAAAATAGGTTCATTATGGAGGACATCAATTCGGCGCTATCTTCGCTGGCCGAAGATTACTATACTCCTTTCACCATGTATTATGAGGGCTATAAGTATCATGAAATCTCCGAACACCTCAACATTCCTATCGGAACGGTGAAAACGAGAATTCACGTAGCCCGAAAAACCATGAAAAAAACACTATCTGCCTATAAATTCTAAAGAATATGTAATTTAGGAGGTATGAACGAAGAATACCTCCCTACGTACACCCGATCTCAGCTAGCATTAAGAAATGGACAAGACAAGCCGGAAATATGGGTTTGTTATGACGGTATTATCTATGACGTGAGTGAAAGCAGGCTTTGGCGTAAAGGCATGCATTACGAACATTGGGCAGGCCAAGATCTTACAGAGGAGCTGAAAGATGCACCACATACACATATTGTGTTCGAAAAATTCAAAAAAATAGGGAGACTGCTTTAAAGTCCTCCTATTTTTTTATCGTTATAAGAATCTATCTTGCTATTTCAAACTTTGAAAGTGCTACAAACTGCTGAATACGGTCAGCAATTTCTTCTTGCTGTAAATTCTGCAACCTTTCTGTACCGAATTTTTCGACACAGAATGATGCCATGGCCGAACCATAGATAATAGCATTTTTCATATTAGAAAAATTAATGGACTTCACTTTCGCCAGATAGCCTATAAATCCTCCGGCAAAGGTGTCACCAGCCCCCGTGGGGTCAAAGACATCAGCCAAAGGCAATGCAGGAGCCGAGAATATTTGTCCATCTCCAAATAACAAGGCGCCATGTTCACCTTTTTTGATAATCAAATAGCGGGGGCCCATAGCCAAAATCTTATCTGCTGCCCTCACCAATGAATATTCTCCTGAAAGCTGACGAGCCTCTTCGTCGTTAATAGTTAGTACGTCTACCTTTTGCAATACCTTCTTCAAATCTTCCAGTGCCACATCCATCCAGAAG
>DATCKK010000543.1:0-4993 GCA_036562325.1 Cytophagaceae bacterium
ATCCATTAAATATTTATAACAGTCTTCATCATTTGAAAACTTTTTGCTGAACTCCACTGAACTTAAACCTTGAAACATAGAAATATTTTTCCCCTAATATAATATTTTTAAATATATTTGAGAAGTAAATACATAATCCTAAAAATATTTATGAAAAAATAACTACTTACTATTTTTATTTGTGTTCTGACAGGTATTCAGACATACGCTCAAATACCCAATGCTAGTTTTGAAAACTGGACCGAAGAGGAGGATTTTTTAATGTTGGATGATTATTTAACCTCCAATGAATATTATTATTTTATAGATTTATTTATGGGTATAATGGGGAAAACATCTGTTCATGAAACTTCTGTATTTCGGACAGAAGGCAAAATCGGCGATTATGCCGTTCGTGTTAAAAATACAACTCAAACGGTAGATGGTGAAGTGGTAGACACCCTGCCTGGTTTTGTCGTACTTGCTTTAGGTGACGGTGATGAAGGTTTACCATATAATCAGCGTCCTGCAGCACTTACAGGTTATTATAAATTTACTCAGGGAGCTCCGTCCGGCCAAACACCGGATACAGCACGAATTTATGTCAATCTGATAAAAGGAAATATTCCGGGAGAAGAAGGAGACTCTATAGGGGGAGGATACCTGAATATATATGAAACTACAACTGATTTTACATTTTTTACTATTGATATAGGTTATATCGATGGAAGTACTCCGGATACTTTATATTTCGGCTTTTTTTCTACCTTACAAATGCCAGATGAAGAGCTCATTGATAAAGCACCTATTTATCCTGAGACGGAGTTAATTCTTGATGACATAGCCCTGACTGGTGTAACTGGTAACAAAATTCCATTATTTGTGAAAGGGGTTAAAACTTATCCTAATCCTGTAAGCACCCAATTGAATATAGCCAATATTCCTCAAAATGCGGCAAGAGTTCTGATTATGGATTTCTCCGGAAAGATTGTTGATAATATTCAGGTAGCTTCCGATTTTGAGAATGTTAATACTTCTGCATATCCTGCAGGCCTTTATCATTACTCAATATATGATGTAAATGGCGAGGTGATTTACAATGGAAAAATTAATGTTGTCCGATAAGTACAAAGGGTGGGGTATAAAAGAGTTGCTGGAGTTTCAGATATTTAACCGATGGGGGCAGTTAATTTATTCATCTACTGATATCAATGAAGGATGGGATGGTAAGTTTAAAGGAGTAGTTCAAAATAGTGATGTATATGTTTATAAGGTAAAAGTGAAGACGTGGAAAGATGAGATAAAAATGGAAGAAGGGTATATTAACCTGATTCACTAATTATAGAATTGCGATAAGAAAGTTAAAGGTTGTTCCCATCGGAACAACCTTTGTTTTTTATGAACTATTCTGTCTTGTCGGTTCTCAAAGTATTTGTTGTACCAGGTTGAGATAATTTTACCTTTGAAAAGATTCTACCAATTCAGTTAACTCTTGTTGCATGGTATTCGTGTTATCTTTTAAGTACCATGCATCTACTTTAGGAATAAGTTCATTTAAAGTCAATCCTTCCGATTTCCATGATTTCATTAATGATTGTAAACTGGCAGGCCTGGGCCCCCATGTACCTAATTCTTTCAGTTCTTCACTTAATACAATTAGTTTAGGTATGGAACGGCCACCATCGGTAAGGTGAGCATCCATCAGTTCCAGATTTTGGTCTCGGAGTAATAATCTTAGTTTTACTTTTTCTGGAAAAGCTCTTTCGACTGCAGCCATCATAGGTACATTGTAGGCAGCATCTCCACACCAGCCCTCCGTTAATACGAGCCAAATGGCAGGATGCGCTTTTTGTATGGCCTTTTTAAGATTTTCGTTTACCTGATATCTTGCATCAAGCTGCTCCATTACCTTAACATTTTTTTCAAAGTAAGGGCGCAGCTTCTTCTCCTGTTCATTAGAAGGACTTTGCGCCAGTGCCTGATTTATATTGGCTCTGTAGGTTTCGTAGGTGAAGGCTTTATCGATAAGCTCTTTGGTATAATTGTAAGACATTTACACTTAATTGATCAATTTAGTTAACAGATAAGACGAATAGGTAAGATGGATTACTCACATTTTCCATTCACATCACATACTTTTCCATCAATGATTTGAAGAAAAGCTCCCGGATTATCCTTCTTCCATTCTTCAAAAGCTTTTTCCAGTGTTTCTAAAAATACCTTACTGTCTTGTGCTCCTGAAACTGCGTATTTTCTGTTGAATACAAAAAATGGTACTCCTCTTATACCAAGTTGCTGTGCTTCGGTTATATCAGCATTTACTTCCTTGGTATAGGTACCATTGGCTAATACTGCTGATAATGAATCTTTGTTAAAACCAAGCTCTGCACCCAGGGCAAGTAAAGTCTCTGTATCATCTATATTTTTTCCTTCGGTAAAAAATGCTTTAAACATTCGGTCTTCTGCTTCGTTCTGTTTCCCCTGATCTTTTGCATAATGAAGGAAGCGATGAGCATTAAATGTATTTGCAACTATCATTTTATCAAAGTTGTAGGTTAATCCTACTTCTTTACCCATCTCTGCCACCTGATTATTTAAGCTTTTTGCTCTGTCCATGGAAAATCCTTTTTCCCTTGCAAGGTATTCGTGTATAGTAATATTCGTATCGGTTTTCAAATAGGGATTTAACTGAAAACTTTTCCAGACTACTTCAACTTTATCTTTATTCTTGAAATGATTCAGGGCATTGTCAAACTTTTGTTTTCCCAGATAACAGAAAGGACACATTACATCGCTCCATATCTCGACGGTCATTTTTTTATTATTTGTTGTCATGGTGGTATTATTGGTTTGATCTTTTAACTTCTTAGTTTGGGCTGTAGCTGTAATGGCTATAAATACAGCAGATATTGCAAATAAGGTAGTTTTATAAAAGCGCATAAATTGAATAAATAGTTCCGGTATGAGTATACGTTATTTAAATAATATCTTTCCCGTTTTTATAAATATACTCAATTTGATTGTTTAAACATTTATTTTGGTGAAAAAGTTGAATCCGAGGAGATAAAATGAGAGAAATTTTACTGATTTTGTAAAAAAGATTCAAAGTTAAAGTATTGATATTTAGTGTTTTTTTGCGTGCCTTTGATTTTGTTTTAGTTACTACAGCAGTTGTCAGAAAAACAACTATCGGATACCATTTTTGGGGGAGGAATAGAAAAAGAGGTTGCCTTTACTTGGCAACCTCAGTAGCTATCAAAAGTAAAGTGGGAAATTAGTATGTATATCCTTACAGTTTAAGTTTTATATTTGAATGAGTACTTTCTTCATCTAACATCCTAAAATTTAACCGGATAATAAACTACCAGATAGATAGTGACTGGAAATGAACTTTTGAAAAGTTAAAATTGAAGATAGATTATTAAAGATTTTATTATATGATAAAATTATTCGTATTTTTTTTGCCATGCTTATTCCTATATGGTTGTTGTACCAAAAGGAGTTGCAAAACTGAGATCCTGCCTGAAATAAATATACAATTCATCGGATATACTTCAAATGAGCTGGAGCAGATTTCGGTGGTTTTATTAGATCCAAATTCTCTAACCAGGATAGATTCAATAACTATAACAAATTACCTTGAAAGTATGAAGTTAAACGAACGTATAGTTCAGGGTAAAACAATTGAAATTAAAGACTATGTTTTTTTAGTAAAAACAAATGTTTCTACCGATACCATCTATAAAGTTGATTATGAAAAATATTCCGAAGAGATTGAATGCAATAAGTGTTTTTTGAGAAATGACTCTGAAACTGCTATTATGTATAGAGATTTAAGCTTTCATAATAATGGAATTAAGTATTACCAAAATGATACATTAAAGATTTTTAAATAAGGACAGGTGAAATGGTATACATTAACCTGAGATTTAGATAGGGGGAAGCACGGTAACTTATATTACCACACTAATATTCATGAAAAGCATATAAGAATATGACTGAAAGAAGTACTAGGATAATATAAAAGTGTTTTGAGCTTATATCATTGGACAGGTAAAAAAACATCCGGGGGGAAGTGGGGGCAATTTTTTACACTATTTTCCTTCCAAAACTAAAAAAATCTTACACTCCCTCGGCATGCATACCATCTCTGTAAGATTCAGATAATCAAAGCAGGCCTTTTCCTAATGTTTAAAAAAACATATGAATTAGCTACTTTCCAGTCAAATATTAATCCATACTGTATCTGCTTCTGGTTATTCACTTTAAGGCTTTCGGCTTAAAAATGCATTAAATTTGATAGCGTTTTGAGTTTAGTAAAATTTCACTTGTATTAATTCTTTTTCAGGTTCATAAAAAACCTATATATGAATAAGTGGTTACTCCTAAGCATGTTTTTTTTATCATGCCTGGTCTCATCGAATGCTGAAGTAAGCAGTCGAAACAACAACAATTCTCTTTCCTTACGATCGCCGCTGTTTATTGAGAATAAAGGACAGTTGGCGGATAGAAATGGAAAGGCAATGGATGACATACGTTATTATGCCAACGTATCCGGAGCTAGAATTTATTTTGCCGGCAATAAGGTTATCTACCGCTTTCTAAAAGAGAAGAAACAAATTTCTGAAGCTACCGGAAAACCGGGCATAGGGAAGGGGATGTTGGAAGAACAAACCGTAGTATTGCAATTGCTGAATGGCAATGCTAACCCGGAGATAGTACCTTTGGATAAAGCTACTGAGTATTATAATTTTTATTATGCGCATTGCCCGAATGGAATAACCAATGTTCCTGCCTATGGAAAACTCATTTATAAAAATGTTTATCCGTTTATAGACATGGTATTTCATGCAGAAGAAAAGGGCATGAAGTACGATTTTATTGTTCATCCCGGAGGGAATCCTGCGGATATACGGATGAAGTATGAAGGTGTAAATGAAGTTTCGAGGACGCAGGATGGTAAACTGGTAATTAATCATTATCTTGGAGCTATTGAAGAGCAACAGCCATATAC
>DATCKK010000172.1:0-2192 GCA_036562325.1 Cytophagaceae bacterium
ATAAAAGTAATGCTTGTATATTATCTGGATAAAAGACAAAAGGACTTTGAAACCTTAGTCAAGGATATTGTTAAAAAGAATAAAAAAGAAAGTCAGATATTAAAATATTACTATGGATAACAATCTGACAAAGTAGAGTTAAATTCTCCCTAATAACTTTTTTTACGCAAGTAAGCACTATACGGGTGATCCATTCTCACAGTTCAAACAATTAATAAAGAGTCAGGGTTTAGTTTACAAGAAGTTTAATCCCAAAAAAAGTATGAAATCGGTTATGAACATGAGGAAAATTTTTTACTTGGTCTTTTTGCTTATGTTCTTTTCCTGCGATACTCAAAAAGAGACTCAGTTAAGTTATGACTCCATGTCCCCGGAAGAGATCTCAGAAAATGAACTACAGGCTAAACGCTGGGAATCGAGTAATTTAAAATACATTACTGCCTATGATTTTATTAATACAGATAAAGGTTTATTGTTAACTGCCACTTCAGTGGGTGTATTTAGTTCTACCAACAACGGGCTGCATTGGAAACAATACAGCAGTAATGCGTTGTCAGGTAAAGTAGTTACCTGCCTTGCTGCTTCCGGTAACGGTGGCATATTTGCAGGTGCTCAGGAAAACGGTCTTTTTTATTCGGAAGATAATGGGGTAAGCTGGCAAAAAATCACTGAAACCATATCTAATGAGAATAATGAACTGATCGTAAACACTGTTTGCTACAGCAATGGCTATGTTTTCATAGGTACTAAGTCAAATGGGATATTCCGAAGTGCTGACCTGGGCAAATCCTGGCATCCGGCAAATAATGGAATATCCACACTGCTGACTTCCAACTCCGATTATTTTACCAATGAAAATAATATCATCAAGTTGTTGTCGGATAATAACGTTGTTTATGCACTAACCCAGGACGGGATGTACAAATCAGAAACCTACGGGGATAGCTGGATATACCTGGAACATAAAGGTATGGACAGTCCTAATATGGTTTCCTGCCTGGCTGATAAAGACGACTTGCTTTTTGCGGGAAGGTTTATCAAAGATGGGGTTTATGTTTCTGAAGATCAGGGTAAGACCTGGAGAAAATCAGGCTTGCAGGGTGAAAACATTTATTGTTTAAAAGTTGGAAAATCCGGAGCTGTATATGCAGGTACGGATAAAGGAGAAGTATTCAGAACAACAGATAATGGTATAACATGGCAAAAAATTACTAAAGGATTACCTAAAAACGGAGGGTTTGTATATAGCCTGGGCATATCACCTAACGGCTATATTCTCGCCTCTCTGGAAAATAAGGGAATTACAAGGTTCAGCAAGTAGTATGTGTTTTTTTCATAATGTGAGGACTGTTCCTGAAGTTCGGGAATAGTCTTTTATTCATTAAATCCAAACTATCTAGAAAATAAAAAAGAGGATGCAAATGCATCCTCTTTTTATGAAATACTTTACAGATTAATGATGATGTCCACCAGGACCGTGTACGTGGCCATGGTCAAGCTCTTCCGGAGAAGCATCTCTTACACCTTCAATTTTGCCGATAAAATATAAATCTTTACCTGCTAATGGATGGTTAAAGTCCATTTGGATATCACTATTGGTAATTTCAAGGATTTTTCCCTGAAGCATGTTTCCTTCTTCATCAGACATAGGTACAAACATACCTACATGGAAATTTTCAGCATCAAATTCACCATTTATCTTGAATACATCTAAAGGAAGTCTTACAACTGCTTCTGAATCAAAATCACCATAGGCTTCATCTGATTCTAACTGGAATTCAAAACTTTCTCCTACACTTAGCCCTTCCAGTTCTGTTTCGAATTTATCCGGAAGACCACTTGCCCCAAATAATATAACCATAGGGTTTTCTATCTCTACTTTTTCTACTAAAGATTTGTTACCTTTCTCATCCGCAGTCCTTAGCTCATAGGTGATTGTTACTACTTTGTTTTTTTCTACTTTCATTTTTAACAGGATTAGTGGTCTTATAAAACATAAAAAGTATGTAAATTGTTGATTATACCTTATATATTTTTAAAACTCGTGACACAAATTAATTATTAATTAATAAAGTTAAGGCATTTATTTTACAATCAATAAAAATAATTCGAAAAAAGAAGAATATGGGTTTGAAATGGAATATTGAAGAAAAAAAGCTTGATTTGATGTATACCTGGAAAATATCCAGAAA
>DATCKK010000182.1:0-13482 GCA_036562325.1 Cytophagaceae bacterium
CTTCTGGACAAAAAGCTTGCCCCCCTCATTCGAACAAACCTCCTCATATTCATATCCATTTTTCCTGAACTTCTTTTTCACACTTATGCCTCCTATTTAAAAAAGGGGCTGTCCTTCGGCTTAAGTTCCCTGAAAAATAGTTAATTAAGAGAAGCTATTTTCCTCAATGGCAAGTGTGGAAAAGCGCCTCTTACTTTTCTATTTTAATGTCATCTTTACTGTTTAGTATCCCATCAGAACCAGGAGAAATCAGGGTATAAGCCTGCTTATCCGGCGCAGGCTTATAAAAATAGGGGTTTTGCCAATAATCGTTTCTCCAGCCATTTTTTGTCGGATCATTTCCAATTATAGCGTTCAGATTTTCAGGGTATTGCTTATTAAAATCTTTATAACGCTCCAGCTCTTCAGAAATAGCCTTCATCTCCCTCTCAGTACGGTCGGCTTTAAAAGGCATCAGAGAATTGGACCCTTTTCCCAATAGCACTACAACAAGGCCAAAAATAATTATAGGAGTGGCAATCCAACCGCTAAGAAAAAATTTACGGTCTCGTCCACTGAATGACTTCCAAATAACAATAATCCCTGAAATATAAATAATTGAAGCAAGTAAATACCACATATCTTTAACTTTTAAATAATAACTCTGAACATAATTCAGGTTAGAAAATATATTCTAACAAATATATGAAAATCCATATATCAAAAGCCGGTCCAAAACCGACTTACTGTTATACAGGTGCTTAAATAAGTTTTAACGTTAAATATGCCTTTTCAATACAAAGTCTTTTATAATACCATGCTAACAACTAATTTTACGTTTTAATTGAAACTTATCCTGTAATAATGGAAATGAAAACCAAAACAATAGCAAGAGACTCGAAAATATTTGACATCATCAAAAGAGAAGCTGATCGTCAGGAGCATGGTATAGAGCTTATCGCCTCTGAAAACTTTACCTCCAAACAGGTAATGGAAGCAATGGGCAGTGTGTTAACCAACAAATATGCGGAAGGGCTTCCTGGCAAAAGATATTATGGTGGATGTGAAATAGTGGATGAGTCAGAGCAACTTGCTATTGACAGGGTAAAAGAATTATTCAATGCAGAGTGGGCCAACGTACAACCTCACTCAGGAGCTCAGGCAAATGCAGCGGTAATGTTAGCCTGCCTGAACCCGGGTGATACCATACTAGGCTTTGACCTTTCACATGGAGGACACCTTTCACACGGTTCACCCGTGAATCTTTCCGGTAAATATTACAGGCCGGTATTTTATGGAGTTGAAAAAGAAACAGGTAGAATAGACTTCAATAAAGTAGAAGACATTGCCAAAAAAGAAAAACCAAAATTGATCATTTGTGGTGCTTCTGCCTACTCCAGAGATTGGGATTATAAAAAACTGAGAGAGATTGCAGACAAAGTAGGAGCTTTGCTATTGGCCGATATTTCTCACCCTGCAGGGCTAATTGCCAGAGGACTTCTGAACGACCCTGTTCCTCACTGTCACATTGTTACCTCAACTACTCATAAAACTTTACGCGGCCCAAGAGGTGGTGTAATATTCATGGGTAAAGATTTTGAAAATCCATGGGGATTAAAAACACCAAAAGGTGAAATAAGAATGATGTCCAATGTGTTGGATATGGGTGTTTTCCCGGGAACACAAGGAGGGCCACTGGAACATGTTATTGCAGCCAAAGCAGTTGCATTCTATGAAGCCCTATCGGATGAATATATGGATTATGTAGTTCAGGTTCAGAAAAACGCCAAAGTGATGGCTCAGGCATTTTTGGACAAAGGATATGATATTATTTCCGGAGGAACTGATAATCACTTAATGCTTATTGACCTGAGATCTAAAAACCTAACCGGTAAATTAGCTGAAAATACCCTTATCAAAGCAGATATTACAATTAACAAAAACCTTGTGCCATTCGATGATAAATCTCCATTCATCACTTCAGGTATGAGAGTTGGTACTGCTGCTATCACCACCAGAGGAATGAAGGAAGATGATATGTTAAGAATTGTGGAGTACATAGACACGGTATTGATGAATCATGACAATGAAAGTAAGATCGCTGCCGTTAGAGGAGAAATCAACAAGTGGATGGAATCATTCCCTCTCTATAAATAATTAAACTACGTCAGTGAAAGAATTACCCGGGAAAGAAATGTCCTTCATAGACCACCTCGAGGAATTGAGGTGGCATATAATACGTTCTGCAATTTCTATATTCGTATTTTTCATCATAGCATTTGTTTCCAAGGAATTCGTATTTCATGAGATAATACTTGGCCCGGCAAGAACAGATTTCTGGACTTATAAAATGATGTGCAAAATGGGAGATGCTGTATGCGTTGACCATTTGGACTTCAAGCTACAGAACAGGACTATGGCGGGTCAGTTCACCATGCACATAACCATTTCCTTTTTTATCGGGTTGATCTGTGCATTTCCATATACCTTTTGGGAATTATGGAGGTTCATAAAGCCCGGATTGTATCCGAAAGAGCAAAAAATGAGCACAGGTATTATTCTTTTTGTGTGTGTATTGTTTATACTGGGTATTTTATTCGGCTACTACATAGCGGCACCTTTATCAATCAACTTCCTGGCTTCTTATAATCTTGATCCGAGTATCGAAAACTATTTCGATATATCCTCTTATATCTCTTTACTATTTATGCTTGTACTGGGAACCGGATTAATGTTTCAATTGCCGGTTGTCGTCTTCGCATTGTCTAAAGTGGGAGTTGTTACCCCTGAGTTTTTAAAAACCTACAGGAGGCATGCAATTGTTATTATATTAATAGTTGCAGCCATTATTACGCCACCAGATGTAATAAGTCAGATACTTGTATCATTGCCGCTTACACTCCTTTATGAAATAAGTATCTGGGTGTCTGCCGCAGTAGCCAGAAAAAGGAAAAAGGAATTTCTATATAATAATGAATTAATTAAAGTTTAAAATATGGCACTTAAAATAGCAATTGGAGGAGATCATGCGGGGTATGACTACAAAAAGGAGTTAATAGATTTTCTGAAAAGTAAAGGGATTGAGGTAAACGACTTTGGTACTCACTCCAAAGAATCCGTTGACTATCCTGATTTTGCCCACCCGGTAGCAGAGGCAGTAGAAAATAATCAGGCCGATTATGGAGTCCTTATATGTGGTAGTGCTAATGGAGTAGCCATTACTGCCAACAAACATAAAGGAATCAGAGCGGGCTTATGCTGGAACCGAGAAGTGGCCGCCCTGGTAAGGCAACATAATAATGCCAATATCATTTGTCTTCCGGCAAGGTTTATGTCTATTGACGAAGCAAAAGCATCTCTGGATGTATTTCTAACTACCGAATTTGAAGGGGGAAGACATACTAACAGAGTTAATAAAATTCACTCCTGTTAAAGTTATTTGCGGGTATAGATATCCGTTTTCCCTACCCGCAGATAGCTTTCTTTAAGAAATGGTATACGGTTAAAAATATTGCCCATCACCTTTTTCTCATCTATAATTATATCCGGAAGATCTTTACGGAAGTTTTCATAAATATTGGAGACATTCTCATAATTATTGAGATCGCTAAGCTCTCTTTTTGCCAGTCTCCAGTCCAGGTAAGGTGTAGCCAGAGAGTTATTCTTATAATAATCCATATCCTCACCAATCACCAATAATTTTTTATTGGCTATCTCTAATGGCAAAGTCCTGGATTTGTCAGTCACCATCATCATCTGTTGCATTTCAACCTGCTTTTTTTTGAAGGCAGAACCGAAAAGAATTCCATAATTAATCAATAACATAAAGCCGGTAAACACCCAAAAACTCACTTCCCTAAACCATGTATTTCTAACCAGATGATAAAGATGAGAGCTGAAAAAAGAAAAGGCCGGAACAAATACAAACAGTTGAAAAACGGCAACATCAATAGCCAACAATAAAACAATCAGGGCAAAAACCAAATACACTATTATGGTTTTAATACAATTGTATTGATAGTTGATATAATTGGAAAAGTTGGAAATAAAGAAAAACGAAGTTGCGACCATCAATGCAGGAATAACCAGGACCAGAACGTGCAATTGAAAATCAGCAAAAATCAACGTTTCACGGTCGAAATAAGGAACAATGAGATTAAGATAAAAGAGCTCCAGACTATCGTTCACAAAATAATAAACAGCCGTCACCACTATAGGGAACAACCCTCCCACCAACAATATGAAATGATCTCTGAGCTTGGGCAAGGTGAATAATGACAATACAACCACAGCGAAAAACAGGAACAAGAATAACGGCAAATAAAACATGCTGGCGCACCCTATCATTAGCCCACAATAAAATGTCATTTCCTGTGTATTTCCATGCCTATATTGTAATAAAATAAAATGAACCGCCAACAGAATAAAAGTCATCCCCATCAAGACTGGCGACAGAGTGAAAAAGTCCACAAACAGGGTAGAAAATATCACATAAAACAGTGCCGGCAACAAAGTGCGTTCGCCAAAAACCTGGTTAATGTTTATAACATAGGTAAACAGCAGACTCTGAACCAACACAAAAAGAGATGATATTATAAAAAGTGCCCACTGACTCCTGCTACTGATAATATCGGTAAAGAAATACATCCATGCAGACCAAGGCTCGGTAGTGTGCCATACATCTTTGTACATGGTAAATCCATCATGGAGTTTCTCTCCGATCAGTAACCAGTTCAGTTCAGGATACAACAACGGATATCCATTGATGATAACCGGAAGCCTGATCAGGAATAAAATCACCAGAATTAATCCTACTCTAAGCGGATCAACGATTTTAAAAAAATTAACCAAAAGAATTAACTTTTTCTATCTTAAAATATTAATGTGGTAAACTTACTAAAATAAAGTAAGTTTGAATAATTTTTAAAATAATTGGAGGCAAAAATGGAAAGCAAACGACAACAAAAATTTTCACGCCTGATTCAGAAGGAGTTGAGCGAACTGTTTCAAAGAGATGCTAAAAGCATGTTTCAGGGAACATTTATTACAGTCACTACGGTAAGAATGTCTCCGGACCTGAGTGTGGCAAAAGTATACCTAAGCTTCTTAATGGCAAAAGACAAAAAAGAAGTTCTGGAAAAGATAAAAGCAGAAAGCAAAGTTATCCGAAAGATGCTTGGGGAAAAAATACGAAATCAGGTTAGAATTATTCCTGAGCTAATATTTTACATTGATGACAATGTGGACTATGCAGCACGAATCGACCAGATATTTTCACAAATTGAAATCCCACCCAAAGAAGAAGAAGGGGAGGAGGACAATGAAAAATAATATATTTGTGTTACATTAACAAAAGTTAAGCAAAAAGCGCATTGAATCTTTCTTTTTTTATAGCCAGGCGATATTTCCTTTTTGGGAAGAAATTCAATTTCATCAATATCATTTCCATACTATCCATGATCGTGGTAGCATGCGTTACCATGGCATTGGTAGTCGCGCTTTCTGTATTCAACGGCCTGGAAAACCTGATTCGCACCCTTTATAATACCTTTGACCCCGAAATCAAAATTGTTGCAACCAAAGGTAAATCCTTTGAATTTGACGAAGTATTTCTGGATAAAATAAAAGCGGTAGAAGGTGTAGATATTGTTACGGAAGTGATTGAGGACAATGCTTTACTGAAATACAAAGAGGACCAGATGGTGGTAAAAGTTAAGGGGGTGTCTGACAATTTTATTCAGCAGAGCAGAATGGACAGCATGATCGTGGCTGGTGAGTTTCGGTTGCACAAAGGCCGGAAAGACTACGCCATCATTGGAAGAGGAATTCAATACATGATGTCTATCAGCCTGTCCAATGAATTACACCCTCTTCAACTCTGGTATCCCAAAGATCTTCAGAAAAGTTTTACCTCCTTTAATCCGGACAAAATCTTCAACAGAGAAGTAATATTTCCCGGAGCGGTGTTTGCCATAGAAAAGCAGTATGACGACAATTATATCTTCGTGCCGTTGGCTTTCGCACAAGACCTTTTTAATTACGACAACAAAAGAACATCCCTCGAAATTAAAACCAAACAAGGATATAAAATAAATAAGGTAAGAGACAAATTAAGAACTGTTCTGGGTAGCGACTTTAAAGTACTTAATAGTGATGAACAACATGCCAGTCTCTTAAGAGCCGTCAAAATTGAGAAAATGTTCATGCATTTGACCATTACGTTCATTCTGGCAGTTGCTTCTTTTAATATCTTTTTCTGTCTTAACATGCTCGCAATTAATAAAAGAAAAGACGTTGCCATCTTATATTCCATGGGTGCTACCCCATCATTTATCCGAAGGATATTCCTTTTCGAAGGCGCCATTATCGCTTTTTCCGGAGCCATTATCGGCCTGATTCTGGGAGTTTCCATTGTGTTAGCACAGGATTATTTTGGCTTTGCTTCTATGGGCATGGAAACTTCTATTGTAGATGCCTATCCGGTAAAAATGGAGTTGATGGACTTTACTACTACGGGAATTTCCATAGTCATTATTACCATAGTAGCCTCCATACTTCCCGCCATAAAGGCATCACAGGTAGAGATTAAAGACAACCTTTAATACTTTGATAAATTATTTCCCCGCTAGCTTTGTTATACAAAGAAGTTGTATCAGCTCATCACTAAGCAATTGGTTCATAAGCATTAAGGATAAATCCACGAAATCAGTGTGAATAACTTATACTGATTTTTTTTAATCCTTTAACCCTATTTTATTAAATTTAAATCTATTTATCCTTTATAAAGAATGAACGTTTCGACTGCACAGCCTTTTCAAATCATTTACTCTTTACTTGAGCATGAATACCTGGGATACCTGTTCGAATCCTTTGTCGTGCAGTTAGACCAAAACAACCGGCTAACTTTTAAAAACCAGAATATATCTTCCAAAAATGCATCAGAGTTTTCTTCCGGGCTGGATGAAGATGATTTCAAACTTATCAAACTAATAGATTCGATTCATCAGGACGCCATTGTTAAAAAGTTTTATAACAAGAAAGTAACTCCTGCTGAGTTTTTTCTGAAGGTATATAATAAAGATAAAGGGGATACTTTACTACAGGATGCTATTTCTTCTTATATAGAAAACAAAAAAGCGGAAATACTCAGGTTGTTGCAAAACAAAATGGTATTTGAAATGGGAAGGGACGGAGAGCCTACTTGGAAGCAGATTTATATTGCTCCCAAAAAAGCTTCTATCCTTTTTCACTTCATGAGAAATGAGGACAACACCCACTATTTCCCCACAATAAAGTATGAAGGTGAAAAAATAGAGTTTCAATACAAAAATGCCATCATCGTCTGCAATTCACCTGCCTATCTGTTGGTAGATGATAAAATATATAGTTTTGAAAAAGATGTGGATGGCAATAAACTAAAGCCGTTTTTAAATAAAAAATTCATTGTCATCCCAAAAAAGATGGAGGATACTTACTACCAAAAGTTCGTAACTCCACTTATCGGAGCATTTGACGTACACGCAAAAGGATTTCAGATTAAATCGGAAAACTATCAACCTTCTGCTGTTATAACATTTGCAGAACTGGCCACAGCCAAACCCGCAATGAGCCTGTTCGGAGGAGAGGAAGAATCCTCATCGCCATCAGAAGAAGATGGAAAAATTATGTTTACACTATCTTTTCAGTATGGCTCCTATCAATTCAACTCTGACACCAATGCTCCATCTTATGTGAAAATGGAAAAAACGGCAGATTCCTTTATTTTCCATAAGGTTCAAAGAATGGTAGAGTGGGAAAGAGATATATTAAACTCTTTGCGCGACTCAGGGCTTGATATAAAGCTGGGAAAAGCTGTTTTGGAAAAAGGCAAAGCCTTTTCCTGGATAAGCCAAAACATGAACCAACTACTGAGTCGTGGTTTTTTAATTAAACAGAATAGCAAAGACACTAAAAAATATTTTGTCGGACAGTCTTTCATTAACCTGGAAGTAACCGAAAATAAAGACTGGTTTGATATCCATGCCATTGTACGGTTTGGAGAATTTGAAATTCCATTCCTTAAACTTAGGCAGTACATCCTTAAAAAGAAAAGAGAGTTTATATTACCTAATGGCGAAATTGCTGTAATTCCTGAAGAGTGGTTTACTCAATATTCAGAGTTGTTTGCTTTTGTGGATGAAGAAAGTAGCGACCTGAAGTTAAAGAAACACCATCTTGCGCTTGTTCAGGAACTACAAACCGGCAACCTTGCCAAAGTTTCTATTGATAGAAAGCTGGAGAAGCTTAAAGAATTTGAAGAGATAGAGGACTACCCTGTTCCCGCTTCATTTAAAGGATCTCTGCGCCCATATCAAAAGGCCGGTTATAATTGGATGCTGTTTCTTAATAAGTACAACTTTGGCGGATGTCTTGCCGATGATATGGGTCTTGGAAAAACAGTGCAAACACTGGCCATGCTTCAATATCAGAAAGAACAAGGGGCTGCAAATGCCAGTTTGCTGATAATGCCAACCTCCCTTATTTACAATTGGGAGATGGAGGCAAAGAAGTTTACTCCTAACCTCAAAGTATTTAACTACACCGGAACCAACCGTGAAAAAAATGTTGAGCAGTTTGATGGTTATGATGTGGTATTAACTTCCTATGGCACTACCAGAATTGACATTGAGCACCTAAAAAAATATTTCTTTCACTACGTGATATTAGATGAGTCTCAGGTAATTAAAAACCCGGATTCCAATATTGCCCGAGCAGTAAAAGAGTTAAAGTGCAAATACAAATTGATCCTGACAGGTACTCCTATTGAGAACAGTACCATGGACCTTTGGTCTCAAATGTCATTTGTGAACCCAGGCCTGTTGGGGAGTCAGGCATTTTTCAGAAATGAGTTTTTAAATCCGATCGAGAAGAAACAGGACGAATTAAAAACCAAAAGACTTTACTCCATTATCAAACCATTCATATTAAGAAGACACAAAGCCCAGGTAGCTACAGAACTTCCTGAAAAGGTAGAAAACATAAAATACTGCGATATGTCGGAGAAACAGGAGTCCGAATATGAGAAGGTGAAATCCGAATATCGAAATATAATTTTGGACTCTATTGATGAAAAAGGTGTTTCCGGATCTCAAATGCTGCTGTTACAAGGCTTAACCAAACTTAGACAAATCGCCAATCACCCGGCATTAGTGATTGAAGATTACGCGGGAGATTCCGGAAAAATGGAGGACATAACCCACATGCTGGAAAGTGTATTAAGCGAAGATCATAAAATCTTAATCTTTAGCCAGTTTGTTAAACATCTTTCTATTTTTAGAAAACATCTGGACAGTCAGAAAATGAAATACGCGTACCTCGACGGATCAACCAAAGACCGGGAAAAACAGGTAGAGTTGTTCCAAAACAATAAAGATGTGCGCATATTCCTTATTTCCTTAAAAGCAGGAGGCCTTGGTTTAAACCTGACCGCCGCAGACTATGTATTTATACTTGACCCGTGGTGGAACCCGGCTATTGAAGCACAGGCAGTAGACAGAGCATATAGAATTGGCCAGAAAAATAAAGTTTTCACCTATAAGTTCATTACTAAAAATACGGTAGAAGAGAAAATACTGAACTTACAGAAAAGCAAACAAAAACTGGCAAGTGACCTTATTACTACGGAAGAAAGTTTTGTTAAAAACTTATCCAAAGAAGATATTCAATCGATCTTTGAATAGTAACAGGTAAGCCTTAGCCGGCTCTTGCAAAAAGGAGATAATTCTGGACATTAATCTTTTATCTCCTTTACCCTTTTATAAATAATGGCATTATACCCAAAAGGGCTTCCGGAGACAATCTTCAGATTATTGATCGCATCTGTCAAATGAGATGGCCTCGTTCTTATTTCGGCTATTTTTTCAAGTTCAGAAGCTTTTGTGTAATAAGTAATGGCCTCCTGGTTCGTTTGGAGAAACTGTTCTGAAATGATCATATAATCATAGTCGTATTCCTCCCTATGCTTTTGCTCCCTGTATTCAAGCGTATTGTATTTATCGTAATATTGAAACTCCGATCCGGTTCTAACCACTGAATAATAATACACAGGATCGCCAATTACTCTGCTACCGGGAGGGATATTTGCTGAGACCCATTGCTCCGCCATTTTATAATCCCTTCTCTCGATATCACTAATAATCTGTACATTTTTAATGATCCAAAATGAAGAATTAAACAGGAGAAGCACTATTATAGCATAAAAAACAAGGTTTACCTTCAGAGTCACTTTAGAAAAGGATTCAAACAAAATCAGATAGTAAAGTGGAAGGATAAATACAGAATAAGGCCCCCAGTCCAACACAACAATGTAATATAAAATTATAGTAACAAAATAGGCAATAATCCTTGGTGTTATCACCCGGACTCCCATTTTAATAAGCGAAAACAAAAACGCGAGTATGGAAATGATGATCAATAAATATTCGTGTCTTGGGATATAGAACCTGCCACCTACAAATCCTACATTGGCAGCATATTTACCTTCATTTAATTCTTTATAGTAATTGATAAAATCAGCGATACCACCAAATGCATAGAAGACCCAAATCAGATAAAATACCAGAACCGGCATAACCCATGCCAACAGAGATTTCCATTTTTTCTGTAGAATCAGTTGGCACACAAACACCAGGAATAAACCGGCGATAATCACAATGGCTCTGGGGGTAGTCAATATAGAAAGAGCAATACAAATACCCGATAAAACAAAGTCCTTGTTCGGTATTTCGCTAAGAGGCCGCTTTAGGATAAAGTAAAATGCTCCTAAAATAAAAAACAGGCTGGTTATATCCATCCTGCCTTCGTGCATGCTTAAGTTGAGAAATGGGTCGAGTGCAAAGGCAAGCGTAAAGACCAAAAGAGTAGAACTCTGATAACGGTTTTCAGTGATTATTGTAAGTATTTTATAAAACAGCGCAATGGTAAAAAAGCCAAATAAAAGGTTTACAATTCTAAACTGAATCAATCCAAAATCAAATAGCTTAAAGGAAAGCCCTGTAAGAAAGAAATAAACAGGGCCATAGGTTAATACTTCCTTGCCGTCTCTTGCATGGAAAGCCACCTGTGGAACAAATGTCGCCTCTTTTATAAAATTCAGCGCAATACTTGCATAATAAGTCTCATCAAACCAAGGTAAAGGATTGAAGGGCAAAGTTAAAATATGAACGAGTGCATATAAGATGAATATCCAAAGCCATGTATTTTTCAGCATTCCAATTCTAATTATTTTTCTTCTCTGAACCAGTCTGCATACATAACGTAATTATTGGCAATTCTTTCAATAGTTCCACGCATGTGTTCTTCACCTACTACTTTCACTTTTTTCGCAGGCACTCCTGCGTAGATACTGCCTGCTTCTACCCTTGTATTTTCCAACACTACAGCCCCCGCCGCAATGATAGAGTTTTTTTCAATATAAGCATTGTCCATTACTATTGCCCCCATACCAATCAAAACATTGTCTTCGATAGTACATCCATGAACAATGGCCCTATGTCCGATTGAAACATTATTACCAATCGTCGTAGGTGCCTTTTGGTAAGTACAGTGAATTACTGCCCCATCCTGAATATTCACTTTATTCCCGATATGAATAAAATGTACGTCACCCCGCACTACTGCATTGAACCAGACCGTACAATCATCGCCCATTACAACCTCTCCTACTACTGTACTATTCTCAGCGAGATAAACATTTTTACCAAATACAGGTGTTATTCCTTTAACTGGTTTAATTATTGCCATAAGTTTATGTTTTCCGTATATAAATTTGTTAATTTTAATTCATTAAAAAAAGGATATGAGACTAATTGCCCTGTTTTTACTCCTGATACTCACAGTCGGGTATTCATACGCGCAAACGTTTGAAGTAGGTTCGGGAGTACAATTATACAGATTCAAAGGTGAAGTTGCCGATGCCGCACAAACAGGATTTAATTACGTCAATGACACCAAGTTCAACATCACCGCTGTTTTTTTGGGTAATATTCCTATAAAAAAATTTGATGACAACATGTCTATAGGCATTAGCCCCAACCTGTCACTGGGAACATTTTATGATATTTACTCGGCAGACATTCCAGTGTTTGCCACATTCAAAGTAGGTACAACAGCCACCAAAAAATCCACTAAAGACTACGGAGCAGGTTTTGGCCTGGGATATCAGTTCAGTGCAGTTTCTGCTGTTTTTGCCAATGCCGGTTATGCGGTGAATTACAATACCACCTTTTTTAGCCCGGTTTTAATGGCAGAGGCATCTGCAGATCTTCAGGGCACGATTTATAAACTTCGGGTGGACGCTTTTCTATTCAATTACAACAGCTTCCATCGCAGGTTTACAGGAGATATCTCCCAAATTAACATTCGCATAATTAAAACTTTCTTGTAAACAATTTTTCTTTAGTATTTTCGCTATAAATTAAAGCGAATCTATACTTTTACGAATGGCCGAAGCAAAAACTCTTTTTTTGCTTGATGCAATGGCACTTATCTACCGTGCACATTTTGCATTCAGCAAAAACCCCAGAATTACCTCTACAGGATTAAATACGGGCGCTATCCTTGGATTTACCAACTCTCTGCTTGAAGTGATCAATAAGGAAAAGCCCACTCATATTGGCGTAGCTATTGATACCGCCTCCCCCACCTTCCGTCACGAAACGTTTGAAAACTATAAAGCAACCCGACAGGAGCAGCCGGAAGATATTACCGCATCACTTCCCTATATAGAGCGACTACTGGAATGTTTTCAAATACCTCTGATCGGAATTCCCGGATTCGAAGCGGATGATATCGTTGGTACACTAGCCAAAAAAGCAAGTGAGGCTGGCTTTAAAGTATATATGATGACTATGGATAAAGACTATAGTCAGTTGGTGACAGAGAATGTATTTTTATACAGGCCATCTTATATGGGCAATGGCCATGAAGTATATGATATCGCAAAAGTACTTGAAAAGTTCGGCATAAAACGAGTCGACCAGGTAAGGGATATTTTAGGGCTTCAGGGCGATGCAGTAGATAACATTCCGGGTATACCGGGCATTGGAGAAAAAACCGCCCAGAAACTGATTGCCGAATTTGATACAGTAGAAAATCTGGTGGCCAACGCCGAACAACTGAAAGGTAAGTTGAAAGAAAATGTTATCAACTACGGACAACAAGGTATACTTTCCAAAGAGCTCGCCACTATCCATTGTGATGTTCCTATAGAGTTTGATGAATCCTGTTTCTTATACCGCGGCTTTTTAAAAGAACCTTTATCTGCTCTTTTTGATGAACTGGAGTTCAGAACGTTAAAAAAGAAACTACTGGGCGAACCATTAGAAGTTGTTGCCAAAAATAGCAGCACCGCAACCCAGGGGACCCAAACATCTTTATTTGATGAGCCACAGGAAGACACAACGAGTGAGGGAAAAGAAACCTCTCCATTAAAAACAGTAGCCGATACATTGCATGACTATCATG
>DATCKK010000185.1:0-8156 GCA_036562325.1 Cytophagaceae bacterium
TAAAAGTTACAAGGAAATTTTTGTCTATTTCGGTTAATTATGGACTTGTTGAATTTTATTCAACTTATTGGCCTGTAGATGGAAAAAATTAAACTTAAAGCAGTATAAAATTTTGAAAATCAGTTATAACATTTATTTTAGCGAAATGTTTAAAATAAAAATTTTTTTAAAAAAATATGCAATTTTATTTACCAGATAACAACCAATTACTTACATCTGCGTAAATGCCCCTTAACTCTACTACCACCAAAAATCAAACATATGGAAAGAAATCTTACGCACACCGCCATTTTTCATGAACAGTATAACCAATTGCTATTCATTGCAATGGATACCGCTACCGGCCAATTATTCAGTATGTGGGAGACTGAAAAAAAATGGCGGGTAAAAGGCTACCCACTGGAAGAAAGAAATGCAGGAAATTATACACTAAATGTGGTTCTGCATCAGGAGTTTCAACAATATTATTTCAGTACACTGGACAAAGAAACAGGCCAGTTGTTCAGGATGTGGTTTTCAGAAGATACCTGGACTCCAATAGGCGACTCTATTTACTTAAGCGAAGTTCCGGAACTGGTCCGGCAAAATGCTTAAAAAGACTCATTTCAACCCCAGAAGAAAAAAACATTGAATAAAAAGACGGCTAATAAGGTCGTCTTTTTGATTTTTGTCTTTTCGCGAGTTAAACAGAGCAAGTTTTAAGCTCTTCTCAGATTTTTACCTGAATGGTTCAGGATTTTACGTAATTTGTTAATTAGCACTGCACAGCCGATGAAAACGGAAATACAGGCAGGAATAAAAACCAGCAGAAACAGAAAAAAAGAGGTGTAAGAAGTAGGTTCCATTCTTTTATTGTTTTAGTTATTGATTTGGGTTTGGGTATACTAAACCAAACAAATAAGGGCATAATTGGTTTGATTTTTTGAAAAATTCCCGGTTGAACTTTTCAAATTTAATATTGTAAATATCGAATGTAAAACTTAGAATATCAAAAATTGTTTAGGAAAAAATATTATTTTAATAAAAATTTCTATTCCTTAAGCATTAGTCAAATCTTACTTTTAACTGACATACACTCTCACAGGCATTTCAATAAATTAATGTTAATTCATGTATTCTTTCGTCACTTTTACGTAGCAATAAAACGGGGATTTTATCCGGTTAAAATTTTATAAGTCAAAGGATAATTCATAAGTTTCTAACATTTTGTTAGTATATTAGTTGTGCTTATACCCTAAAAACTTCAAGGTATAAGTAATTTTTTATAAGTCGCCTTCTTTAAGAAAGAAGCCTAAAACTAATAGGTAGATGAAAGTAATTTATCAGACAGATCTTGAAAAAGCAGCGTTCTTTTTACAAAAGCTGATTTCGAAAAAATTTAAAGATGCAGATACCTGGATATTGAATTATAAGTTAAAATTTAAAAGCAGTACTGCACACAAAGATTTGTATATGGCATTCGGCCTTGCCGGAAGGGCTGCAGGGAAAGAGCTATTAATGCCTGATGAGCAGGAAATGAGAATGGCCGGTGAGCTTCGAAAAGGGTTTTCAATAAATGGATGGACAACAGACCGTGCACTAAGAGTATTACTGTTATTGATCTTTCCCCATACTGATTTTGAATATTATAAAAACAGCATCAATACTTTATTTTCTTCTGCAGATCTAAATGAGCTCGTTGCCCTTTATTCAGCATTGCCGTTGCTTCCTAACCCTGAGGAGTTTACAGACAGAGCAGCAGAGGGAGTTAGGTCCAATATCGGGGATGTGTTTGACGCAGTCGTTTTTAACAATCCATATCCTGCTGACTATTTGGATGAAGGAGCCTGGAATCAGATGGTGCTGAAAACACTATTTGTTGGCAAGCGTTTAGATAAAATTATCGGCCTGGATAAGCGGGCAAACCCACGATTATCCAGAATGCTATCCGATCTTGCCCATGAACGTTGGGCAGCTTCAAGAGAAGTGAGCCCCGAGTTGTGGAGAGCTGTCGGGCCTTATATAGATAAAGAAATTATAAAAGACTTAGAGAGAGTATTTAAGGATTCGGATCCTGTTCAGCAAAAAGCAGCAGCACTTGCCTGTTCGGCTTGTAGCCTGCCAAAAGCTAAAGAACTGTTGAATGAAAGGAAAGATCTTCTCCGTGCAATTGAAAACAATGAACTTAACTGGGAAAATTTAATGAAGCCCGGTTCTGTACTTAGTTAGACATAATATATATCTGTCATTGTTAATTTTAATATAACCCTATGATGCTTATTGACCCTCATGTCCACATGATCTCCCGTACTACTGATGACTATCAGGCTATGAAAGATGCGGGCGTTGTTGCAATTATAGAACCGGCATTTTGGCTGGGGCAGCCACGAACAGAAGTGGGTACATTTAAAGATTATTTTTCCACCCTTATCGGTTGGGAAAGATTCCGTGCAAGCCAGTTTGGGATCAAACATTATTGTACCATAGGGTTAAACTCCAAAGAAGCCAATCAGGAAAAATTAGCCGATCAGGTGATGGAGATACTTCCTTTATTTATAATGAAAGAAGGGGTGGTAGGTGTTGGAGAAATAGGCTATGATGACCAAACCGCGGCGGAAGATAAGTATTTTCGTTTACAACTGGACCTGGCGCGGGAGGCCAATTTACCTGTCCAGATTCATACTCCGCACAGAGATAAAAAAAGGGGAACATCCAGAAGTATGGATGCTTGTATGGATCAGGGGCTTGATCCTGACTGGGTGTTGATAGATCATAATAATGAAGAGACAGTGAAGGAAGTATTGGAGAGAGGTTTTTGGGCGGCTTTCACCATATATCCAAATACCAAAATGGGAAATGAGCGAATGGTAGAAATAGTGAAAGAATATGGATCAGAAAGAATAATGGTGAACAGTGCGGCAGATTGGGGGGTTAGTGATCCGTTAGCTGTTTATAAGACAGCTTGTTTGATGAAAGAAAGAGGGATTCCCGAATCAGATATACGGAAAGTTGTATATCAAAATGCCCTTTCCTTCTTCTCAAAAAGCGGCCAGATGAAAGAAGAAGACTGGTTGAATGCCCAACCAATAGATCAGAGCCAAAAGTTTTCAGGTAGCACCATACTACGAGGAGGACAAACTCCGAGAATTGACAGCTCCATTATTATCAAATAGCTATCCGGATAGCATTATCGAAGAGTTAAAGTCATGTCAGTTATTCCTTATCTAAGGTTAATGCGTCCGGCGAATATAGTTACCTCTATTGCCGATATATTGATGGGTTTTGCTGTTGCAATGTCTGTAGAGGGTGTCGCAACTTCGTCCTACAATTTTCACGGATTAATCTTTTTAATAATTAGTACTATAGGTTTATATGGCGGCGGGGTCGTCTTTAATGATATATTTGATGCGGAGCTGGACAAAATAGAGCGGCCTGAAAGGCCAATTCCAAGCGGAGTTGTAAGCATGCGAAACGCTACGCTTCTTGCACTGGGACTTTTTATTGTAGGCATTTTATCCGCCTTATTGGTTTCTTATACTTCCGGAATTATAGCATTGTCTATTGCCTTATTAGCAGTTACCTATGATAAGTACTCTAAGCATCATGCATTTTTTGGCCCCTTAAATATGGGCACATGTAGAGGATTAAACTTATTATTAGGTATATCTGCCAGTGCTCTTGTATTAAACCAATTATACATCCTTGGATTTATTCCATTGCTATATATCATGTCCGTTACAACTATCAGCAGGGGTGAAGTTCATGGAGGAAACCGGACAATGCTAATTGTATCCCTTGTGGGATATCTGATAGTCATCTCCCTGATTATATTTCTGGATACACTTCAGGTTTATACGATAAGTTATACACTGCCCTTTCTGGGAATATTTATCTGGATGGCAGTACCATCTCTGATAAAAGCTATTAAAACACCTGCACCTATGGAAATTAGAAGAGCGGTAAAAGCAGGAGTAATTTCCCTGGTATGTCTGGATGCTACAATAGCCAGTGGATTTGCCGGATGGGGCTACGGATTATTAGTGCTACTGTTATTACCTTTATCTATACTATTAGCAAAAAGGTTCGCAGTTACGTAAGAAGGAGAATTATTAAAGAAGATAGAATTATGGGGAATTTGGAACAGATATTTTCAGTGAAATATAATTATAAGGTATATTTTACAGAAAATATATTTAATACGGAAAACCTGATAGTAAGAGAAAGCATCAGTAAAGGATCAAAGGAGCCCAAAAAAGTACTTTTTGTATTAGACAGTGGCGTTGTTGAAGTCAATAATAAACTGGTTAATAACCTTTACGAATATACTGATTGCCATAAAGACGCAATCACTCGTGCCGGAGATGTTTTAGTTATTCCCGGAGGTGAACAATGCAAGAATAATTTTGAATACGTTCATACCATTCTGGAAGCCATCCATGAAAGAGGTATTTGCCGACACTCCTATGTAGTTGCTATTGGAGGAGGTGCGCTGCTTGATTTGGCTGGCTTTGCTGCTACTATAGCACATCGGGGAATAAAACATATTCGTATTCCGACAACTGTGTTATCACAAAATGATTCGGGTATAGGAGTTAAAAATGGTGTAAATGCTTTTGGAAAGAAAAACTTCCTGGGTTGTTTTTCTCCTCCCGATGCTGTTATTAATGATTTTCAATTTCTGAAAACATTAGATGAAAGGGATTGGCGTTCGGGCATTGCTGAGGCGATTAAAGTTGCCCTCATTAAGGACAAAGTGTTTTATGATTTTTTAAAAAAGAATGCGACACTATTAAACTGCCGGGACGAAGAGTCCATGAAGAAACTGATACATCGTTGTGCAGACCTGCATATGCAACATATAGCTAGTGGAGATCCATTTGAATCAGGCTCTTCCCGTCCTCTGGACTTTGGCCATTGGTCTGCCCATAAGCTGGAAAAACTAACGGAGTTTGAGATAAGGCATGGAGAAGCAGTGGCTATTGGTATTGCATTAGATACAGTGTACTCCAGGCTAATTGGATATTTAACTCAGGAAGAGAGTGATGAAATATTAGAAGTAATAAAAGATTGTGGGTTTAGATTGTATGTTCCGGAGCTTAGTCTGAAAGATAAATCGGGGGAGTTGTTGGTGTTGAAAGGTTTGGAGGAGTTTAGAGAACACCTTGGTGGGAAACTAACTGTAACCTTGTTAAAAGGAATAGGTAAAGGCTGTGAAGTACACAGCATAGACCATAAGTTAATGAAAGAAGCAGTATTATTTTTGGAAAGGCAAGACCGTCCTAAAATACCGCTGTCGATAAAGCTATGAAAGTTAAAAACAACCTTCATTTATCCTATTGTACCAATATTCATCCGGGAGAAAGTTGGGAAGAAGTAATGAATGGGCTTAATGTGCATTTGTTAAAAGTCCGGTCCGAAGTATCTCCACAGTCTCCTTTTGGCATAGGCCTTCGGTTATCAGATCTGTCTTCACGCGAACTGTTAGAGCAGCCAAAGCTCGAAGAGTTCAAATCATGGTTGAAGCAGGAGCAATGTTATGTATTTACCATGAATGGCTTTCCATTCGGAAAGTTTCATAAACAAAGAGTAAAAGACGGGGTACACTTGCCAGACTGGACAACGGATGAAAGAACAAAGTATACACAACGGTTATTTCAAATACTGGCAGAGTTGACCAATGAAGGAGAACATGCGGGCATCTCTACTTCTCCGATTTCTTATAAACCCTGGTATAAATCGGAAGCAGAGTTGAATGTGGTCAAAGAGAAAGCTGTTCACAATCTTATCACTATTGTAGCACAACTTCATGACATATACGATCAAAAAGGAAAGCTTCTTCACCTGGATATAGAACCGGAACCTGACGGGTTTCTTGAAAATACGCAAGATGTTATAAACTTTTATAATGAGTATCTGCTTCCTGTTGGTAGCCGGTTATTAATAAAAGAAAAACAATTATCAAAAGCAGTTGCCGAAGAAGCTATTCGTACTCATATACAACTTTGTTATGATGTATGTCATTATGCATTGGCCTACGAAGAGCCGAAAGATGTTGTTAGTGCTATGAAAAAGGAAGGCATTCGGATAGGTAAGGTTCAGATAAGTGCCGCGTTAAAAACACTTATTCCTTCTTCTCAGACAGAAAAATCAAGAGTAAAAGAAAGTTTTATTCCATTTACAGAGTCTACCTATCTGCATCAGGTAGCGGCAATAAATGCAAACCAGGAGTTAAAAAAGTATAGGGATTTGCCGGAAGCATTAAATGCACTTGATGGTTCAGATGCAGTAGAGTGGAGAACCCATTTTCACGTACCGGTATTTATGGCAGCTTTTAAAAATCATCAGTCTACGAACAATGAAATTGTAAAGCTGTTGAACATACTTAAGGAAGAACATTTCACCGAACATCTTGAAGTAGAAACATATACTTGGGAAGTATTACCCGAAGAATTAAAAACTGATATTACCGGTTCGATAATACGGGAATTGCTTTGGGTAAAAGAACAACTTTAAACTATGCAAAAAACAGCTGTTATTAATATTGTTGCACTGACAAAAAACCTTATAGGAGAGTATACTCCTTTTTTAAAAAAATGGTCTGAAAAGCAAACTGTATTGGCAGTAAAACCAGTTTTACCTGCAGTTACCTGCTCAGCCCAGTCAACATATCTCACTGGCCAATACCCGAGCGGACATGGTATCGTTGGTAATGGTTGGTATAGCCATGAAGAGTGCGAAATAAAATTCTGGAAGCAATCTAACAAACTGGTGCAGGCGAAAAAAGTCTGGGAATATGGACGGGAGATTAACCAAAACTTTACTTCTGCCAATATATGCTGGTGGTACAATATGTACTCTTCAGTAGACTTTTCGGTGACCCCAAGGCCACAGTATCTGGCCGACGGAAGAAAACTTCCCGATTGTTATACGGCTCCTGCTGATTTGCGGCCATTGTTACAAAACAAGCTTGGCACATTTCCTTTATTTGATTTCTGGGGGCCAAAAACCAGTATAAAATCAAGTAAGTGGATAGCTGATGCGGCAATAGAAGTAGATAAACTTTATAGCCCTACTTTGAACTTGGTTTATCTTCCTCACCTGGACTATTGTCTTCAAAAATTCGGAAATGATTTTTCAAAAATTGCAAAGGACCTTCATGAAATAGATAAAGTTGCCGAACATCTGATCACCTATTTTGAAAAACAAGGGACAAAAGTTTTGGTTGTGTCGGAATACGGAATTACCGATGTTCACCAACCTATAGCCCTTAACAGAATTTTAAGAAAACATAATTTAATAAGCGTAAGAGAAGAACGAGGCACGGAGCTTCTGGATGCAGGAGCCTCTAAAGCATTTGCTGTTGCTGACCATCAGGTGGCACATGTTTATGTGAATGATAAATCACAACTTGAAAAGGTTCGTGAAATTCTTAACAACACAGAAGGAATAGAATTGGTACTTGACGAGGAAGGTAAAAAGGCACTTGGTATTGCTCATGAGAGAGCGGGCGATTTTGTTGTAGTAGCAGATGAAAAGTCATGGTTCAGTTACTACTATTGGATGGACGATAAAAAAGCACCTGACTTTGCCCGAATTGTAGATATACATCGAAAGCCAGGTTACGACCCGGTTGAAATGTTTATAAATCCAAAAATCAAATTTCCGGTGCCATTGGTAATTTGGAAACTAATAAAAAAGACATTAGGCTTCAGAGTACTTATGGATATTATACCTCTGGATGCTACATTGGTAAAGGGCTCACATGGCAGAATAAATGTTGCCGAAGAAAATATGCCGGTATTAATAGGTTCTTCAATAGAGAAAAACTCAAACATAATACAGCCCGAAACAGTTTTTGCCATTATTATGGAGACATTATTCCCCGGCCTTAAGCTGGAGGCCATTGTTAAAAATAAAGAGCAATATCAAACCAATTGATACTATGAAATATTTAAACCTTTTTTTTGCTGCCATATTTATGCTGTTTAGCCTGGTTCAGTTTAACGATCCGGATCCCTTGTTATGGATTACCTTGTATGCTTATGTAACCGCTATGTTTGTAATGGAGTTTTTGGGCAAGTCCAACCGATGGGCGTTAGCTGCCGGTGTGTTGGTTTATTTTCCATTAGCGGCTTACTATTTTCCGGGAAATATATCTGATTGGATAGCAGCAGAAG
>DATCKK010000191.1:0-10961 GCA_036562325.1 Cytophagaceae bacterium
TCCTACTTCCATCATCATTATCTCCGGATTTTCATGAATGAAATCATATGTTTTTTTGCTTCCCATTACGAAGGTAGCTACAATTTTTCCTCTGTTTAATATCTTCTCCTCTCCGGTAATTACTCCTTTTTCGATTAAAGGAATAAGTCCGTCAGAAAACATTTCCGTATGTACTCCGAGTCTTTTATGATTGGTCAGTGAGGCAAGTACTGCATTAGGAATGGCGCCTATTCCCATCTGAAGTGTAGCACCATCTTCAATTAATGAGGCTACATGGTGACCTATTTTATTTTCCACCTCCGTAGGTTCAGAAGCTTTTACTTCATGAATCGGAGCATTATGTTCAATACAGTAATCAAGTTCTTTGATGTGAATGAGGGCATCTCCATAAGTTCTGGGCATAAACTTATTGATTACAGCAATTACCGTTTTTGCTGTTTCTATCACTGCTCTGGTTGTATCTACGGAAACTCCTAATGAGCAATAACCAAATCGATCCGGAGGAGATACTTGTACTAAAGCGACGTCTACCGGTAATATTTTTTTTCGGAATAACCTTGGAGTCTCACTTAAAAAAATAGGAATATAATCTGCGCGGCCTTCCTGAGTGGCATTTCGCACATTGGCTCCTACAAATAGCGAATGTAGCCTGAAACTTTCTTTATATTTCGGATGAACATACGGTGCATCGCCTTCTGTATGTAAATGAATTATTTCTACATTTTTTAATTCATGCCCTCTTGCCGTCATTGCATTTATCAAAACCTGAGGTGCTGCCGCCACACTATGTATAAAAACTCTGTCGTTTGACCGGATTAATTTAACAGCATCTTCTGCAGTAGTAAAATTCATATTGTTTATTCTTTGATCTTCTTAATAAATAAGATACCAATAAATGATAATGATGGTTCTGAATAACTTTTCATTATATTTATTGCCAAATATTATTTTCACAGGTATAATTAAAAAGAGCAATCATCAGTTCATTTGTTGATTTAAATCAGAAGTATATCGCTATGAAAGCACGTTTTCTATTGTTAATTCTGTTAATATTCGGCGCTTGTAAAGCAAAGGCTCCTATATCTCAGGTAGTTGAAGATAAAAGCCAGGAGGACTCTCAGGAGGTTAAAGTAGTTGAACCGGTGAAAAAATTCGCTATTGATCCTTCTCGCTATTCACTGGATGTTAAAATAGGGCAAATGATCATGGTAGGGATTAATGACCGTAAGTCGGTATCTGAATCAGATGTTTTGCTTAAGGAAATTAAAGAAGGTAAAATGGGAGGAATAATATTGTTTGAAAAAAATATCCATAAGGACAACTCTAAGGAAACTCTGAAATCATTAATTGCAGACATGCAGAAAAATGCAGCTATTCCGCTTTTTATAAGTATTGATGAAGAAGGGGGAAGGGTGCACCGGTTGAAAGAAAAATACGGATTTGTTGGAATGCCATCTGCTGCTCATTTAGGTAAACTTAATAACATAGATTCCACCTATTATTATACGAGGAATCTGGCCAGGCTTCTTTCGGAACTTGGGATTAATCTTAATTATGCCCCAGTACTTGATTTAGGTATCAATAAGGATAATCCGGTAATCTATAAATTACAAAGAAGTTACTCCGGAGATCCTGAAGTAGTTGCCAGACATGCGAAAGCAAGTATTAAGGCACATCATGAAGAAGGTGTTAAAACAGTGGTAAAGCATTTTCCCGGACATGGAAGTTCAATGGAAGATTCTCACCTGGGACTCACTGATGTTACTAACCGATGGAATATAATAGAATTGTTTCCATACAATGAATTGATACGTTCAGGAGAAGTGGATGCGGTAATGTCTGCACATATCGTGAATTGCAGGCTTGATACGACTTGTCTTCCGGCAACATTGTCAAATACCGTTATTACCGGCGTGCTAAGAAATATGATGAATTATGACGGAGTTGTATTTTCAGATGATATGCAGATGTATGCGATTAGTAAAAACTATGGTTTGGAAAATGCTATTGAGTTGGCAATTAATGCCGGAATTGATGTAATCATGTTTGGGAACAATGTTAATCTTAAAGACAGAATTACCGCTACGGAAATACATGCTATTATTAAGAAAAAAGTAGAGTCTGGAGCCATTTCTAAAGAAAGAATTGATGAATCCTTCAAAAGGATAATGGAGTTTAAAAAGAAAAAAGTGAAATAATATTTGTAGTAAATCAGGGTCAAGTTTTCAGGTTTTAATCTGAAAACTTGATTAATTTTTACCGTATTGATTTCCAGTCGTTTTATAAATGTTATTTTGTTAATAGGATTAATTTAAGTTCTGTAGAACTAAGTGTAAACACTTAAACTGGCTTTTATTTAGTATCAATTGCGAAAGTTTGTCGTAGAGTCACTTGAAGTAGTATAAAATAAACTTTAAGTAAGCTAATGATGAAATTGAAGTTGATCATATTAGGTAGTGTACTTTTAAATTGTTCTATCCTATCTTCAGGAAAAGCTCAAACTTATTACCCTGGAAAAGTTAAACCTACAGAAGAGTTTCAAAAGACATTTGGTGGAAAAGATGATGATGATGCTTATGGCATTATCCAAACCCCCGATAATGGCTATATGACTGTAGGAACCACGGCCAGTTTTGGAAGTGGAAAGTCGGATGTCTATGTAAATAAGCTGGATAGTACAGGCAATCTCGAATGGTCCAAAGCGTATGGAGGGTTGGAGGATGATTATGGAAGGGCTATTGTACATTCGGGGGATGGCAATGTTTTCGTAATGGGATATACTTCCAGTTTTGATGCCGAGTTTAAGCAAATCTATGTGTTAAAATTGAATTACGAGGGTAGTGTATTGTGGTCCAAAACTTTTGGGCTTGATCGAAGTGATTATGGTACCAGCATGGCCAGTACGAGCGACGGTGGCGTTGTGATACTTGGTGAAACGATTAATGATATTAATGGCCCTAAAAATTCAGATATTCTGCTTATTAAACTTACTAAAGACGGAACGATAGAATGGTCAAAAATCTATGGAGGTAAAAGTACAGACTATGGCTACAGTGTAAGCCAAACTTCAGATGGTGGATTTATCGTTGGAGGAGAAACCAATAGTTTTGGGGCTGGTGAATGGGATTGTTATTTGTTGAAACTCGATAAAGATGGAAAACTGGAGTGGTCCAAAACTTATGGTGAAAGTAAAACAGATTATGGAAGAGTGGCACGACAAACTTCAGATGGAGGATATTTGATGGTGGGTAATACTTTCAACTTTGGTGGAGCAGATTTGGATATAATGGTGGTAAAAACAGATGCTAAAGGAGATATTCAATGGGCTAAGATGTATGGAGGTGAAAAAACAGAATATGTATTAAATGTTGATATCAAAGATAAGCACGTATTGTTATCCGGTTATACCAATAGTTTTGGAATATCAGTAGAGGATGCCTTCCTTTTGTGTATGGATGAAAATGGAAAGGTTAGTTGGGGTAAAACTTATGGAGGTGTGTTTGATGATCATGCTATCTCTGCTACTATAACCAATAATGGAGGAGTAATATTTTCCGGAAGGACTGCAAGTTTTGGTGTACGCAAAGGAGATGCTTTTGTGGTAAGAACTACACTGAAGTATTCGAACTATCTATGTAATGCTAAGTTTTTTATGCCTTTAATTAGAAATAACCTAAAGGTGAAAACATCCTCCGGAGCGTATGAATATGATGTGCACATAATACCAGAAGATGTAGATACTAAAACAGTGTCTGTAGTTACGGCAGAGCAGATATTGTGCACCCCTCACAAATGATGTTTATTAGCTTACTTGTAGGATAAAACATAAAGAGGATATCTTTCACCTTAGAAGATATCCTCTTTATGTTTTAGTTGAGTCTGATTGTTAAAAACCAAATCCAATTTTTATTCCGGCAGAAATAACAGGAATCAGGTCATTGGTTGTTTCGTATACTGTTTCAGTATAACCGTTTTCATTGGTATAATATGCTCTCGCGTAATCTCTTTTGCGCATTCCGAATCCGGCATAAAAATCGGCAATTACACGGTCTGATAGGTAAGTAATATAACCAAAGGTTATTTTCGAATCAATGATTTTTCTATATTCTGGTACATAGCCTCTGAGCGAAGATGTGCTATTGTCCAGCGCCTCGGATCTGTAATGTCTGTATCTGGCTTCCAGTCCGAAGTAAAAATCTTCCAGTGCTGAGGTATAGGTGGAAGGGTAAAATTTTATACTTCCCGAAGCGCTATATCCTGGCAGGGCATTTCTTTCCTCTATATATTGCCCCTGAGTTTCCACTTTGAAGGATTCATAAATATAGTTCATGTATGTTACCCCCACGGCAGCCTCTATGCTAATTTGGTCGTTTAACCTTCTTTCAAAATAAATTGGCATATCTCCATTTACAATCAGAATGGGATTAACCTTTATTAGGTTATAAATATTATGTTCTCGTTTTTTATAACTATTACCATTTGTTTTGGTATATGTAACTACCACGGTTGGTTCGTCGGAGTTTTCTTGTTGAGCGAACACCATACCACTATATGGAGTAATCAGTAACAGGTAAATAATGAAAAAAAATACTCGCATAGATTATAAGTTAATATTTTTATTAATGTTTGGTTTTTAATTGAATATATGTGTTTTTGTGTTGAGATGAAAATCAGAATTAAGTAAACTTTTAATATAGCTATTTGACGTTTAATTTAATAATAAAAACGATGAAAATTGGAGTTTATTAAAAACTCAGTCATGCGACAAGTGGTTCATTTATCAGTTTTTGAGTAAAGTAAACTCGTTGTGTTAAAAAATAAAAAGAGCAAAAATACAACGATAAGTACTTTTGCTCTCTTTGTAGCCTCGACAGGAATCGAACCTGTTCGTTGTATTTCATAAAACTTCACTTTATTTCACTTTAAATATTGATATTAAGCACTTTTATTACCTTGTTTCAGATCATTTCATTTCAATTCACTTTACCTATAGCTTTACTTTTAGTATATTTAAAAAATATTTTTACTGAAAGATTATGGCAACAGTCAAAGCGATTATCAGAAAGTCCAAGGGACACCCTTTAGTAAATGAGAGCGGCCACACATTAATATATATACAATATGGACATCAAAGTAAAATCACTTTATTTTCTACCGGAATAAAAATTTCCCCTATTCACTGGAATGAGAAAAAACAGCTTATTGACAGTACTAAGGGTGTTAAGAAAATTGTAGCCAATGAAGAATTAATAAAAACCCTTGAAAAAGAGGATAATTATACAAATGCTAATATAAACGCTTTTAAATCAAAGGTTAATACAATCGTTCGCACTCTCCAACACCGGGATATAGAGCCAACAGTTGAAAATGTAAAACAGGAGTTTAATCGGGTTTATTCTGATAAAAAGGAGGTTACTTTTGATTTTTTTGACCTTTTTGAAGAGTTTATAAATAATCCTGGAAATAAAACTGAAACTACTATAAAAGGCTATCGGTCATGCTTAAATAACCTGAAAAAATTCCAAGAGGTTAAAAAGGAGAAAATTACCCTTGAAAAAATTGATCTTAAATTCTACGATAAATTTATTAGCTACTTATTAAATGAACATGAGTTGCCGGATAAATCTGTAGGTATGGCGCAAGATACTGTGGGTACGCAAATAAAAAACCTAAAAGCATTTCTAAATCACCTTATTAAAAGAGGTGTGAAAATTGAAGCCGATTTAAGGGAGTTTAAAGTATTTAAAGGAAAACCAGTAATTATATATCTTACTCAGGAAGAACTTGAACAGCTTTACCTTTTTGATATTTCACATAATGAAAGATTGCAGAAAGTTAAGGATCTTTTTATTCTAGGATGCTCCACCGGTTTAAGAATATCCGACTTGTCCCGATTAGGAAAAGAACATATTCAAGGGGCTGTTATCAAAATGAAGGCTCATAAGACCGGGAAAAATGTAATTGTTCCTTTAATATATAAGTCGGATGAAATTCTGAAGAAATATGAATACCAACTACCATCTATTTCAGATCAAAAGTTTAACGATTATGTAAAGGAGCTTTGTGAACTAGCAAATATAAATGCTCCAGTAGAGATGATGGAATTTAAAGGGGGGAAGAAAATCTATAAAACAATACCAAAATATCAATTAATTAGTTCGCATTCCGCGGTTAAAACTTTTATTACCCATTGCGGTGAAAAGGGGATTTCGGCTAAGGTAGTAGCTGAGATTACCGGAAAAACTGTAAAAGTTATCCTGGATCATTATTATGGTACTAGTGAAAAAGTCATCCAAATGGAAATGCAAAGAGCATTTGGAGAACCCGGATCAAATTTAAAAGTAGTTTAAAATCAAATAATTATAAATAAAAAAGCCTGAGAACCGCGGCAACGGCTATCAGGCCAATGTTAAATTTTCATTTAAACATTCTTACGTATGACTAAAGTACAAAATTCTTGCCAATCTGGCAAACAGGAAAGCTATGTTTTTTCCGAAACTTCAGAATTAGTTGTTCCAACTACTCCAATCCAGGAGCAAAAACCAAAGGAAATTACCTGGAAAGAACGCAATCAGCAAAGATTTTCGCAATTCCTGCAAAAGCACAACCTGGAAACTATTACTAATACCCTGTTTGATGTTACACTTCACTTAAACACCCATACTTCCGGAATACCGAGTGAATCGCATATTAAAAAGGCTTCCAATGCCACGAATGAGATAACCAATATTATATTAAATTTCCGGTTTATTGTCAATAATGATACAGATGGATTCTATTTTGAAGAGTTAAACGATTGCTGGAGGGCTTCCGAGGCAATACAATTTATTTTAGAGTTTTGTATTACCCAATATACTGATTCTGGCTATCTACTTGACAGGGAGCATATATTTTTTTTAATGGATCTTTTTGAATTTTTATCTATGGCTAATTAATGGAGGCTTTAATTACTCGAATAGTGGAATCTGGTATTGGCTCTACTATTCCCGTAGTTAATCCCCTACGGTTAAAGAATTACGATTTTAGAAATGGTGTGTACGTGGTTTATCTGGACTACTCAAATAAAAGAGAGTTTTCAACCCGGGAACAAGCTGAACAGTTTCTAAATGATACCTCCTACTTTCTTAATCTTCAATTACACTGTGCGGTTGTATTATACTCTGAATTGTGTTCACTTACTCAATGCCATGTATTAAGTTTTGAACATAAGAAATACAGGCAATATAATGAGTTAAAGCAGACCATTGAAGATGAAATATATTTTATAAAAGTCAGGTATTCTGGGCAAAGTAACCACGTCTATTTTAAAAAGCTCCATTTCATTTATGAAAAGATTTTTACCCTGGCAAAACTCTGTTCCGGGTTCCCTGCTGTAAATCTAAAATCATTAGAAACTAAACTAAACCTTCGTATCCATGAACTACATTGATTCATTTGTTTCTTATATGGCAAATATTAAAAGACTAAGCGATCATACTATAACCAACTATCAGAAAAATATACTTGACTTTGAAGGGTATATAAGTAACACCTACGAAATAGGGTTGGATAACGCCAAAGCTGTTCATTTACGGGACTGGGTTGTTTCTCTTACCGATACAATAAGCAATCGTTCAATAAACAGTAAGATTATATCAGTTTACAGCTTTTACAAATACCTGGAAAGAGATCATAATATTAAATCAAATATCCGGGGATCGGTAAAGCTTTTAAAACACAAAAAGAACGTACAACCGATATTTACAAAGGAGCTTATTAACGATATCCTAGATAGTATTAACCCTGGAACAGACCGGGAAATTATCAGGGATAAATTAATACTTGAATTGTTGTATGCTACTGGTTGTAGATTGTCTGAATTAGTAAACCTGGAATATAAAAATGTTGATCTTATAGAGGGGTATATAAAAGTTACCGGGAAAGGCAATAAGGATAGAATAATACCATTAACCCGGATAGCGATTAAGCAAACCAAAGAGTATTTACAGTATTGGGAGCCAGTTATTAAAAAAAACAATTCAAAATACCTTATCCTTACCGACTCTTTTAACAGAACCAACCAACAGCATATTTATAGGGTAGTTAAAAAATACTTTCCCCCGGATCTTTGTGGCCTGAGTGCATCCCCTCATATTTTCCGTAGAAGCATGGCAACCCATTTACTAGAGGAGGGAGCGCATTTAATAGCGGTAAAAGAGATATTAGGACATAGCAGTATAGTAGCAACCCAAAGTTATATAATTAACACCACAAAGCGGATTAAAAATATTTATGAGCGAGCGCACCCCAAAGGATAGTACGGTTCGAATATTTTCGAAGCTCTGATAACCTCTTTAAAGTCTGAAGTTTTTATGTCAAAATATATTCGGAGATAAATCTGTAAATATACAGACATGCATAAACACAGACTTTTCTGTATTTATCAAAATCGAAGGTATTCGAATTTTATAAAAGCGTGTTAAGACGTTTTTACAGCCGTTGTTTTTAACGAAAGGTCAATTTGGTATGTCGCTTTAGCGAGTCGAAGATTCTCGACTCGAAGGATAGGTATTTTTATAAAAGTAAGGATTCTTATGGTTATGAATTTCATTATAAAAACTATAATATTTTTGTATTTGTTTTTTGATATTAATAAGTCTTTATATATATTTATATTCAAATTTTTAGTTGCCATCCCAGGGCATTGTGCTGGACTAAGTTGCCGCAAGACTCCAAGGCATCATAGATACAGGGTCCAATACAAAGAATCTATCTTAATGAAAAATTATCTTTCCTCCAAGGAAGCGGCGGCATTCCTGGGAATTTCAATTAACACCCTCTATTCTCTAACCCAAAAAAAGAAAATCAAATTTTACAAACCCGGCGGTAAAGTACTTTACTTCCAAGAGCATGATCTTAAAGATTTCGTGACTTCAGGAAAGGAGGTCCTATGCAAGTAGATCATAAACCTCTGGTTCCATTTCTTTCTTTATCAAAAACAGCGGAAGCCCTTGACTGTTCAACTAGGCAAATTTATAACCTTATTGATAAAGGAATATTAAAGCCTTATTATTTAAAAGGTAGCATTAAGCCATACTTTTTCATTCAGGACATTGTTGATTCAATGGAAGAAAAAAAAGGAGGTGACCAATGATAGCAACCTCCAAAGGAAAAGAAAAGGATATTACCAAAGATAATAAATTAGATGCTCTATTTAAAATCTTAGATGGGATTGTTTCCGGAAAGAAAGGAGTAATCTATTTATCTATTGAACAATGCCAGGGTATATGCCAGGACTTAAATATGTCTCCTGAAATGTTCCATTCATTTGTCTTTGTTTATTGCAGTGAAAGAGATTTTAATTTTGAAGTAGCGAAGGAGGGCGAAAGGAAATGTTAGCTACTCAATATAAATATATACTTGATACTTCATCAAGAAAATACTTGTGTCCTTCTTGTGGCCAAAAAAGATTTGTAAGATTTATTGATTCTGCAACTAAGGAGTATTTATCTGAAGAGTTCGGAAGATGTGACAGGGAGAATAGTTGTGCCTATGAGAATAGGCCAGACGGAAACGAGAGTGTTAAGGTTGAAAAATCCTTAATAGAAAAAAATGTTATTTATCCGGATCCTACACAAGTCCTACTATTTAGCAATAATATAACATCGAGCTTCCATATCTTTTGTGAAAAGACATTAGGATATAAAAGAGACGAGTGGAAAGATTTAGGAGTTGGGACAAATAAAGAATTTACCGCCTTTATATACAAGGATACTACTGGCAAATCTTGTTTTGTAAAATTTATAGAGTATGGTGAAAATGGTAAGAGGAATAAGGGAAAGAATCCCTTTAGTCTTAAACCAGGTGAAAATGAAAAATATCATCGTCCCCTATTCCTGGAACATCTTCTCTCAGACAATAAAATAATCTGTTTAGTAGAAAGTGAAAAGACGGCAATTATTGCTCGAAAGTTTTACCCTCAATTCGACTGGTTATCTACAGGGGGAAACCATGGACTAACAAATGAAAACATCCAAGTTCTCTTTAATCGAAAGGTCTATTACATTCAAGATGCAGACAAGGCCGGAAGAGATAACTCAACAATTAAAAAACTAAGAGATTATAAAATAGATTTTGAATTAGTTGATCTATTCCCAGATAAAGAAGACGGCTACGATCTTGCAGATGCTTTAATAGCCGGACATACGCCTGATATTATACCGGTAGTTACTAAAGAGCCAGAATTGAATTTAAGCTTTAAAATGAACATTCATTATAAAGTTAAATATTCTGAGCCAGCAATTAAATGGCAAGGTAAGAGGCTAATTAATATAGGTGAAATATTTACCCTTGTTGCCCTTCCAGGATCCGGTAAAAGTCAATTAACAGAAATTCTTGGGAGCCAATTTATAGCATCAAAAAACAACTTTGAAATTGATAGCCTAGGATTTGAAGTAATTAGTACTAAGAGCTGTTTGATAATTGATACCGAAAGATCATTAGATGACAATCGATATGGGTTTGATAGGATTATCAGGAGGACTGAAGCACTAAAAAGGAATTTAATTAATCATAAGTCAGGAGATATAATTGATCTTGATTACAGATGTTTTATTGAAATTGATTCTCTTGAATTAAGGAAAAAGGAACTTCAAAATCTCGTTGAAACTAATGAGTTCAGTTTGGTAATCATTGATGGAATTCTGGATTTCTCTAAAGGACTCAACAATGAAGAAGATGCAGCGGATTTAATTAGATGGCTACGGGCATTGGCAAATAAGCATGAATTTGCGCTTGCTGTTACTATTCACCCAAATAAAGGAACCGAGAAAATAGCCGGCCATTTGGGAGCTTTCCTGTATAGATTTTCTAGGGCTGTTCTATTGGTTAGGACTACTCAGGCCGATAAAGATATAAAAGAGATAACTCAGAAATTTGAACAAGGCAAAACAAGTCATGCCGGCAGTCTTGAGGATGTTTAC
>DATCKK010000196.1:0-2569 GCA_036562325.1 Cytophagaceae bacterium
AAAGAATTACAAAGGGAATGGGATGCAATATTAGAAGAATCTTTAGCCCTTGAAAAGAAGAAGTATGATTGCGAGCAGTACGTAAGCTTATTTATGGCTTGTGTTCAAGATAGTGTAAATAATAAGTTCAACCATGTTCGGTTTGATCTTTTTGAAAAACAAGTTAATGGTGCTATAGTAGATGCTTGCGTATGTACTTACAAGGGTGTTCCTGTTAATACAGTAAACACGGGGGGAAGGCTTATTGCTGGAATTGATATTATAAATGCTTTATCAAAGCATTACGGGTATTCCATCCCTGTTTTCATAGATAATAAAGAATCATCTGTATATATTCCGGAATGTAATTCACAGGTTATAACACTCTCTGTATCTGAGAACGACAAGGAAATGAGAATTGTAAACAATTAAAAAGAATATTAACTATGGCAAATAACGAAGTAGCAACAACCGGAGTTCAGGCATTAAAAAAAATGCTTGAAGCTGAATCAGTTAAAAAGCAATTTGAGAACATCTATAAGGAAAATGCTCAATTGTTTCTTTCGGGGGTATTGGATTTATATTCCTCAACTCCTCAACTGCAATCATGCAAACCCTCTGATATTATTAAAGAAGTATTAAAGGCAGCAGTTCTTAAACTGCCAATAAGTAAACAGTTAGGTTTTGCTTACATAGTTCCTTACAAGGGAACGCCCTCTATGATTTTGGGCTACAAAGGTTTATATCAACTTGCATTAAGAAGCAATATGTATAAGACAATTCATTGCGATGTTGTTTACGAAGGGGAGGAAGTATTAACTAATAAATTAACAGGTTGGATTGATTTTTCTGGAGAAAAAAAGTCCGATAAAGTTGTAGGGTATTTCGCTCACTTTGAGCTCCACAACGGCTTCTCCAAGACTATCTATATGACAAAAGAGAATATTATTTCTTATGCAAAGCGGTACAGTAAATCTTATTCTGAAAAACCTGATTCAAATTCAATTTGGTTAAAAGAGTTTGATTCCATGAGCCTTAAAACCGTTTTAAGGAGGTTGTTATCCAAGTGGGGAATATTAACCATTGAATTAGCGACAGCAATAAGTGAAGATATTGAAGCCGAGGGATCTGCTGAAGATGAGTTGGAAAGAATCAAAGCTAATAAGGCTAATAAGAAAACAATGGATTTTGAAGATGCTGATATTGTTAGTGAAGGAGATGAAAACGAAAACCCTATTTAAATAGACTACAATGCTTTTAAAGGTAATAAAAACAGGGAGCAAAGGCAATTGTTACATTCTTCAATCGGAGAATGGTAGTTTGATTATTGAAGCGGGGGTACATCCAAAAGAAGTAAAAAAAGCATTAAACTTCAACCTGAAAAATGCCAACTGTATAGTCAGCCATGCACACGGTGATCATAGCAATCATATTAAGGGGTTTTTAGAATCAGGGATAAGAGTATATGCTTCAAGATTTACCCACGAGGTCAAAGGTACTCATCATCATTTCAGAGCTTCGTTTCTGGTAGAGAATAAGACTGTCCGTATTGGAGAATTTAAGGTACTCCCATTTGAAGTTGAACATGATGTACCCTGCTTCGGTTTCCTCATAGAGCATAAAGAATGCGGTAAAGTCTTGTTTCTTACAGATACTTCATATTGTGAATATACTTTCAAAGGACTGAATAATATTATTATTGAAGCCAATCACAGCCAGGAGATTATGGAGGAAGCAGGGGTAATGAGTTTTTTAAAAGACAGGGTTGTTCTTAGCCACATGAATATAAATACCTGTAAAGAACTCTTACAAGCAAACGACTTGAGCATGGTAAGCAATATTGTTCTTATTCACTTGTCAGACAGCAATAGTAATTCAGAGGAATTTAGAAAGCAAATAGAAAGGTCGACAGGAGTTAATACAATAGTAGCAGAAAATGGTATGATTATAAACTTCAATAAACATTCAATTTAAACTTCAAACATGTTAAAATTTATTTTATCACCAATACTAAACAAGATGAAAAAACAAAAAGCAACATTACCTGTAAAGGTAGAGAGTACCAAAAAGCCTGAATACACCACTAAGGCTTATTTAACAAAAAGGGAGAAGCAAAAGGTTCGGAAAGCTGTTAAGAATTATAAGTACCCTTCCGAATCATTCTTAGTTCGTGAAGCTTTGAAGAAGGCGGGGATATTGTAATTCACATTTCCCGCCTTGCAGCAAGCAAGGCGGGATTTAAAAATCTAACAATCTTCAAACATTTAGAAATGACTTACGAAGAGCTAAAAAACAGGTATTTGAAATTACAGCGAATCGCCTACCTGCTTCGGCATAATGAAATTCTCCTGATGAAATTCAAGTCGTCTGAGTATAGAGAAAAAGTGAAATACTACCGTAGGCAACTTGATAAGCATCTAAGAAATGACAAGCAATTTAATCCCGATAAACCAGAAATTTTTTAAATGATGAGGATAAGAACAATAAAGCCAAGTTTTTTTAGCGATGTTAAATTAGGTCAGGTTTCTATCAATGCAAGGCTGCTGTTTGCAGGGTTATGGTGCGTTAGTGATGATTATGGGTTTCTGTT
>DATCKK010000208.1:0-2443 GCA_036562325.1 Cytophagaceae bacterium
GCTCTAGACTGATATAATCATTTAGTATTTTCAAAGAAGCAACTTTGTTAAATACCTGAACATTCAATTTACTTTTTTCGTTTCCCAGGGAAACTTCAATAAAACCTGTGCCTGCTTTGCTTCCGGCAGTAAAGAGTCCGCTGTCATCTATATTACCGATTTTGTCGCCAATTACATATTCAACTTGGGTATCTCCCAAATCGACTCTATTGAAGTATTCGTCCATTGCATATAAAGCAGGTGTATAACTGCTATTGACAAAAATTTTTATATTATCCTTTTCAAATCTGATGTATTTGGGATCTGACAATGGTGCAGCAGATATTATCTGTACTGAATTAGCAACAGCCCTTTCAGTACCGTCTGAAGGTATGTTTATTACTTTAGGCACATAATATCCCTGTTTTCTGGCAATCATTACAGTTGATCCACCGCCGTCGAAATTGAGAGCATCCTCTATGCCTAAAGATAACATGTACTCTGCAAGTTCTGTCAAAGTCATTCCATCGCTGAATCCTTTTTTCCTGCCATCCACGGTTATCATTATAACTTTACCTTCTTTAATCCCTATGGCCGTTCTTGGATGCCTGCCTATAGGAACTCCTGCTTTTTCTATACCAGGAACTATATTACCCTTTTCTATAAGTCTTGGAAGGCCTGATACTGCATATTTTACATTCTCTATATTAAAATCCAGTGTAAAACTGATTTCATCTCCCGGTGACAATGTGCTTAAAAACTTAGCAGCCAAACCGTGGCCTGACAAAACAACTCCATCTTCCGGAATTTCCGCTGCATCTGTTTCAAATAAGACTGAAGATATGATTCCCTTATATTCACTATTTGCCTTAACAGGCATTTCCAATCCTTTTATTATGACTTCTATTCCCATCTTATTTGTATTGGTAGTGGTACCAAAACTCGGAGTATATAATATCAATTGATTTTCCCCTCTGGAACCGTTAACCGCTGATATGGGATATGTTTCATTACCGATTCTGGCTGACGCATTCATCTTGAGCCTATCGATGAAACATTCACCGTCATAGGTTACACCAAAAACCGTGCTTTCCATTACACTGTTTCTGATTTCCCCATCAATAATGGTAGTACCAATTGGAAGACCCCTTAGACCATTGGTATAAAAAAAATCTCCGTTTATTGCAGCTATTACCCTGGAATCCACGCTATTCTTAGGCTCAGCCTGCTTTGTTACCGTAGCCGTACCGGTTGCCTTACCGTTATCTGCAACCTCAATCCTTATGTATTCGCCTTTCATATCCGTCTCGACCATGTTGATATTGAATATACCTTTTTCTGAAATCCAGCTAATGTTTTTGTGATATGTATGGGGTCCTATCTGTTGAACGTTTTCTTTCCATACATTTTCCTCCTGAGCTAATACTAAATTACTCAGGAACAGGCTCAAGGCCATCAGCAAAGATAACATCCTTATTAACTTTTTCCTCAGCTTCATATGAACTACCTCCCTTGCACCGATTACTATGCTTATATTGTATCACTAAATTAGGACGTAAAATATTTCTTATTTGTTACAATTTACATATGGTAATTATTACAACATGCCTTTTGAAATGCAGTATTCAATGTGGTATAAAAAAATGCTATAATAACAATTATACAAATAACAGCCATATTGTTTAAAAGAAAAGGAGTTAATATATGCTAAAAGTATTGCATCTCCTATATTTCACAGGAACCGGAGGAACAGAAAGTTATATAAATTCGCTGATAAAAAAATTGCATAAAAACAGGTGTGAGTTTTATTTGGCTTATTCAAAGGAAGGACCGGGCCATTCATTATTTAAAGACATGGGCATTCAGTTGATTCAGATGGATATGAAAAGCCCTTATGACTTGAAAGCTGCCTACAGGTTGAGTAAGTTATGCAAAGAACTCTCCATAGATATTATACATACCCATTTTCTGAGAGAAAATTATATAAGCATATTCTCAAAGATTTTTGGCAATAAAGCGCCTGTAATAAATACATGCCATATGCTTTATGATAACAGCAAGACAGTAATAACTATGAACAAGATTTTAACAAGGCATAACAGTAAAATAATTGCGGTAAGCAATGCTGTCAAAGAACATTTGATAAGTGAAGGAATCGAACCTAAAAAAATACAGGTTGTTTACAACGGTATAGATATTGATTACTGGGAAGGAGAAAAAGATAACAACATTCGGAAAGAATTCAATATAGCAGATGATGCCTTTTTAATTGGTTCGGTTTCAAGGTTTTCCCAGGAAAAAGGCCATACGTTTTTCCTCGAAGCAATCGCTTACTTGAAGAATCTTATAAAAGCAAATAATTTGTCTGTACCTGATATTAAATACATATTGGTAGGTCGTGGGATGTTATTGGAACAATGCAAATTCTTGGCTGCCGATTTAGGTATCTCCGATGATGTAGTTT
>DATCKK010000548.1:0-2373 GCA_036562325.1 Cytophagaceae bacterium
CCCAAAAACGTAAAAATCAAATTGTTAGTGGTGATATATATATGGCTATAAAGTTTATAGATTTATTTGCAGGTATTGGTGGAATGAGGATTCCTTTTGACGAATTGGGTTGTCAATGTGTTTTTAGCTCAGAATGGGACAAATTCGCACAGGAGACTTATTACGCTAATTTTGGAGAAATGCCTGAAGGAGATATATGCAAAATACAAAGCGAGGAAATCCCTGACCATGATATTTTGCTGGCCGGTTTTCCTTGCCAGGCTTTCTCTATTATGGGAAATCAATTAGGCTTTGCAGATACTAGGGGCACGTTATTCTTTGAAATCGAGAGGATCTTACGCGATAAAAGGCCTGCTGCATTTTTGCTAGAAAATGTAAAGCGACTAGAGACTCATGATAAGGGAAGAACTCTGAAGGTTATTCTACAAAAACTTGAAGCACTTGGATATAAAGTTAAATATAAGGTGCTGAATGCATTAGATTTTGGCTTACCTCAGAAACGCGAAAGAATATTTATAGTAGGGTTTTTAGATCACAGCATTGATTTTGTTTTTCCCACCAAAGGATCAAAATTCCTAACCCTTTCAGATATTCTGGAACCGGACGAGCTAGTAGATAAGAAATATTGGGCCAGTGAAGAAATCGTTGCTAAGAGAATGGAAAAGGTTGAGGGCAGAGAAATCATTAAACCAGCTATTTGGCACGAAAATAAGGCGGGTGATATTGGAATAAACGAGTTTTCCTGTGCCTTGAGAGCCGGGGCGTCATATAACTACTTGTTGGTAAATGGAGTGAGAAGGCTAACTCCAAGGGAGATGTTAAGACTGCAAGGGTTTCCAGAGAGCTTTAAGATAGTCGTGTCAGATCAGCAGATCAGGAAACAAACAGGAAATAGCGTGCCAATACCAGTTGTAAGGGCTATAGCTAAACGTATGGTTTCGCTACTTAATGGACAGACGATTGAAGAAAAGGATGAGGCAGAAGATTATGAACAACTGGCATTGAACTTCTAAAATGGAGGAGGGACGTCGTATGGCATTAGATGTTTTGGAAGCCAAGAAAAAACTTGATTCTCATATTCGTAAGCAAAGAGTGTTAATGTATAAGCCCATTCAGGTGGCAGAAATCCTTTATCAATATAGATTAGACCAGACGAATTTAAGTCCACTTGATGTCAATACATATAGAAATCCATCCAAAAGATGGAGAGACGATGTAACTAGACGATTAGTTGGACGGATTTGTACCTCGAGTGCTCGATTTCAAGACAATCTATTTGAGAAAAATGCTATGCCACCGGAAGTTATATCCGTTTTAGCTCAAGAAAACAACTCAAAACACGGTGTAGTAGAGGCTTATATATACTTCAGGTTTCTAGAGCGATTATCAATGGTAGCTAAGGTAGCTAAGTTTCTTAGAGACCAAGATGTAGATACATTTCGCTTAAATGAACTACTTGAGATATTTGAAACAGAAAAAGCCCTAAAGAAGAGCATTGATAAAGTGTACGAAATCGTAGTATACTCCTTGTTTCATACAGTAATCAGATACTTAGATGTTGAAATCGAATTGTCGATTAAGAACTATGATAAGGAAATGCTTGAGGATTTCGAGGAGTTTACACAACTGATTCTAGGAATTGATAGTAGCTCGCAAACGAGGAAAGTTAATGCTTCTATTTATCGGGTAGGAGTTACCAACGCTGCGGACAAAGGCCTTGATATGTGGACCAATTTCGGCCCTGTTGTTCAGGTAAAGCATATTACGCTGTCGCCAGAGTTGGCTGAGGATATTAGTGAGTCAATTAATGCAGACGAGATCGTTATCGTGTGCAAGAAAGCAGAGGCTGAAATCATTCAGCTAGTTCTGTCACAGTTGGGCTTGAGTCGGATTAAAGGGATTGTTACAGAGGCGCAGTTAATAGAATGGTATGAACTGTGTTTTTCAAAATACAAAAACCAAATGGGGCAATATTTGCTTGAATCTCTTAGAAGAGAGTTTGGCGAAGAGTTCCCTTATACTGATGAATTACCGCTTTTTCTCGAAGAACGGGGATATACGAAAGATCTACTGACGGGTATATGGAAACCTTAATAGCTTTATAAAAGATGTCCAATTAATGGGCATCTTTTTTGTTTTCCCAGCAGGACTTCCCAAATGTGGATAGAAGTAATTATGTGAACGAATGTGAAATGTGGGGTGAAACCATGGGAAACGAAAAGTATCTTATGGGTGTGGCTGCCTTAGCGAAATACCTGCGGGTTCACTACAATACGGCCCATAAGCTGATAACGAACGGAACTATACCGGCGACTAAGATAGGGGCTCAATGGCGGGTGCGGGTCGAAGATGCCAACGCTTACTTACATACCC